>CAZJNL010000145.1:0-8680 GCA_964546515.1 uncultured Oscillatoria sp. | reverse complement strand
GGACGTGCGCTCTCGCTGCGCCTTCACCACCCACACGCCGGTGCCTGCCGGTCACGACGTTTTCTCGTCTGACCTGATGGACTCGTTCTTCCCCCACTACTGGCCGCAACTGGGCCTGTCTCGCGAGCAGTTCCTGGCTCTGGGTGCCCGCCGACTCGGCGATCCCTGGGAGCCTTTCGGCATGACGGTTTTGGCCCTCCGCCTCTGCCGGACAGCCAACGGCGTCAGCGAACTGCACGGTCACGTTTCCCGCAAGATGTGGACTATCCTCTATCCAGACCGGCCCGAAAACAAAGTGCCCATTGGCCACATCACCAATGGCGTCCACGCCCCCACCTGGACGGCTCCCCTGCTCAGCGACCTCTACGCCGAGTACCTGGGGGCGGACTGGCAAAGCCATCTCCCTGACCCGCTGATGTGGGCCAAGGTTGACCAGATTCCTGACGAGGAGCTCTGGTGGCGTCACCAAGTTCTCAAGGAGCGGCTCATAGCATACACCCGCGCTAAAGTCAAGCTGGCGCGGCAGCATCGCGGCGAATCGCAGAACTTCACCGACGCTGCAGAGGAACTGCTCGATCCGAATGTGCTCACCATTGGGTTTGCGCGGCGCTTCAGCCCCTACAAGCGCGGACACCTGCTGATCCGGGATGCGGAGCGGGCTTTGCGGATTTTTGGCAACGCCCAACGTCCGGTGCAAATCATCTTCGCCGGCAAATCTCACCCGCGCGATGAAGAAGGGAAGCGGATTATCCAGCGGCTGATGGAGTGGTGCAAGCACCCGTCGATTCTCAAGCGGGTGGCGTTTATTGAAGATTACGACATCTACACCGGCCAAAAACTGGTGCAAGGTGTGGATGTCTGGCTGAATAACCCCCGCCGCCCTCTGGAAGCTTCGGGAACCAGCGGTGAAAAAGTCTGTTTTAATGGCGGTCTTAATTGCAGCGTTCTCGACGGCTGGTGGTGCGAGGGCTACAAGACAGATGCCAGTGGCAAACCTCTCAATGGCTGGGCAATCGGTGAAGACGCCCACACCAGCGATCAGGAGTTGCAAGATCGCATCGATGCGGAATCGCTTTACCGGCTGCTCGAAGAGGAGATCGTTCCTCTCTTCTATCACCGAGATCAGAATGGGATTCCCACCGGCTGGATTAAGATGATGAAGGAGTCGATTAAGACGAATTCTCCGCTGTTTAATACTGACCGGATGATTGCGGATTATGTGGTGCAAGTGTATGCCCCCGGCAGCGCAACCACTCTCAAACCTGTCCTAGCCGCCATGCCGGTGTAGATATTTGCCTCCCTTCCCCAAGGGAGACGCAGGCTGCTGCGTGCCGGTGCGGTAGGGTGCCCTACCCTCGCAGCCAAAGCGTGCCGGTGCAGTAGGCTGCGTTCTGGGGGAACGCACCGATTGCGTGCCGGTGTAATCGTTTCTAAATATCCGGATTTTCAGTAGGGGCAGGTTTAATACCTGCCCTTTTTCCTTGAAGCAGGTTGGCTCAGCCAAACCTAACGGACTGTACGCCATATTAAATCCGGTTAATTGCCTATTTTTTCAGTCCCGTTCGACCCCACTTTTCTACAGTTGTAAGGGCGGGTTCAGCCCATTAGGGGCGGGTTTATCGGAGATATCTGCCCGAAACAAAGATTATCTGTAAACCCGCCCCTACCACAGGAACAGCGACTGCCAGCGGACTTCTTTATATAATTAAGCTTTTACCCCTCTCCGTTCCTTCCTTTGGGCCGTACCTGCAACTTCTCCCCTGCGTGAAAGTACGATGGTTTCCGCAACTAGAAGCCTGAATTGTAAATTTTTCTAAAAATTTAAGCGGTTTCCGAAAATTTAGAGTTAAAATTGGAATGTCCGGGATAAATTGATGGTGACAGCCATGAAATCCCCCTTTTTTTATCCAGTTTTAGTAGCTACGTTGGCTTTTTCTGGCGCTCCCTTGCTGACAGCCCGAGCCAGTGTGCCGGTGGGTGAGGGAGCAGTTAAACGCCCGGTTGCTATTTTACCGCAACAGGCGGTCGCCCAGCAACGTACTGTTTATGTTAATCCGCAGTCGGGGGCAGACTCAGCCGGTGCCGGCCAAAGTCAGGGAAGTGCCTTTCGCACGATTAGCTACGCCCTGCAACAGGCAGATTCAGGGACGGCAATCCAGCTAGCCCCAGGCCAGTACACCGGCGAGACATTTCCGATTCAGCTCAAAGCTGGAGTTATTCTCAAGGGGAACGAAAGCCAAAAGGGTCAGGGAGTTGAGATCGTGGGCGGCGGCGATTATCGCAGCCCGGTTTTTGGCATGCAAAGTGCCACCGTCGTGGCAGCGCCGAACAGTCAAATTATAGGAGTTACGATTACCAATCCCAACACGCGAGGCACCGGCATTTGGGTGGAAGACACCAATCCGGCGATTCGGGAGAATACATTTATCAATAATAACCGGGAAGGGGTTTTTGTTGCGGGGACTGCAGCCCCCAGAATTGAGAAGAATATGTTTCGGAATAACACCGGCAACGGGATTGCCGTAGCGGGGCAAGCTCAAGGAGAAATCAAGGAGAATAGTTTAGAGAATACGGGGTTCGGTCTGGCGATTGGCGGGACAGCAACCGTATTAGTGGAGAACAACCAGATTCGCGGCAATCGGTCTGGAGTGGTGGTGACGCAGAAAGCCCGTCCAACTTTGCGGGGGAATACCATCGAAAACAACAGGGACTATGGGATAGTGTCTCTAGGTCAAGCCCAGCCAGATTTGGGAAACAATACTGTGGCAAGCAACGGACGCAAAGATCGGGAAACAGTCGCAGTGGCGCAGGGAACGGCTGCCAATCCAAAGACACCTTACTTTAGCTGCGTAAAGGGGGAGGGGAGCAGTTTTGCAACGGTCGCCTTTCGGGAGAATAATACAAGCCCGCAGCCCTTGGTAAATTGGAGCCGAGTAATTGAAACCGGCCAGGAAACATTTACGCCAGAGAGGCGCTGTCAAGAGGTTACGGAGCGCTTGAACAATATGATAGTTGCTAAGGGGATAAGCTCCTGGGCGGACTTGAAGTTCACCGTCGGAACGGTAAACAGTGCCAATGTGGTGTGTTTGGTGAGCGGCTCAGAAACCTGTAGCAATAATAATATGCTCTTAACGCTCACCGGAGAAAACGCCAACAATCCACAGAAGGCTCTCCAAGCGTTGCTCAACTTTGGCACTGCCAGTGCTGGTGGAGGGCAGGGGCCACTTTTGGAATCTTCTGATGAGGATGGCGGACAATCTTCTGTCTCTTTGGGAGAGGTAGAGCAAAAATTGCAGCCCGACTCTGCTTTATGGTTCGTGGAAGGGGGCGGTCAGTAAAAATCAGCGTTTGGCTGAACTAACCCCCACCCAGTCCAGCTGCAGAAAGGGGAGAATTCCTTTGGGAAGGCGGAAGGAAGAAGGCGCAATAATTCTTGCTTTCCTCTTTCCTGCGGAGGAATCGCGTCTGGGGGAGAGGGGGGAGAGTTTCGCTCCGCCTTAACTTAATAGACGGAAACCCAAAAGGACTAGAGAATCGAAAAACCTGATTCAGCGCTTTCTCTTTAATTTCTATGTGGTTTTGGTCATTATTAACTGTAACGCTCCTTGTGGGCGGGGAATCGCCAGCCGCAGCGCCAAGCCCCGCCCCAGCTAAGATGCCGGTCGCACCGGCATGCGAAACGGCACCGGGGCGAGACTGCACGATGCCGGTGGAGGGGGGTGTGCCAGAAATGGCCCGACAAATGACGGTGCGGATTTTAACCAATCCTGGTGCCGGTTCTGGGGTGATTGTTGAGCGTCAAGGGCAGATTTATACAGTGCTGACCAATCATCATGTAGTGGAGCACAGCCAAAACAGTCGCTACACAGTTTTGACAGAAGATGGGCGAGAATACCCGGGAAAGTTGCTGTCCGACGAGCATTTTGTCAATCTAGATGTAGCGCTGGTGCAATTTAGCAGCGATAAATCTTATCGAGTCTCCCAGATGGGAGATTCTCAGGCGCTCTCTGTTGGCGATCTAGTATATGCGGCGGGGTTCCCGAATTGGAAATTGATTAATTCAGGTGCTGTAGAAAATACCCGTGACTGGGGGCTGAAGGCTTTTCGACTGACAGCGGGTCAGGTAGAAATGCTATCGGAGCGAGCCCTGTCTGGAGGATACCGGCTTGGCTACACCAACGACATTGAAAATGGCATGAGCGGCGGGCCAATATTAGATAGAAATGGCCGGCTGATTGGGATTAATGGGCGCTTGAAAAACCCCTTGCAAGGCATCAAAGTATTCGTCTTTGCAGATGGCACTCAACCCTCACCAGAACTTTTCGAGCGGATGAAATCCCTGAGTTGGGGAATTCCTCTTGTCGGGTGCGCTGCGCAGAATAAAGGCACCCTTCTGCTGCGGGAATGCTTCAAAATTGGTCGTTGGCACGCCGGCGGTGATGGCCAGTAGCGTCCCCGGAGACGCACCCTGCTGCGTGCCGGTGCAATCGGTTGTAAATAGCCGGATTTTCAGTAGGGGCTAATTTCAAAACGGCTTTTTTTACGGCCAGCAATTTGGCAAAACTCCTACTAAATTCTATAAAATCCTGTTAATTGCTGATTAATTATTTTCGCTGGCAGAGGCCGGCGTCAGATGGGTGCGGCAGCTGCCTCCGAATTGTAAAGTTTTGTAAAAATTTAGAGCCGGCCCGGACATTGCAATTTAAAATTGCAATGTCCGGGCACATCTTGTGGTGACAGCCATGAAATACCACTTTATCTATCGAGTTGTAGCAGCCACTTTGGCTTTTTCTGGGGCTGCCTTGCTGGCAGATCGAGCCAGTGTGGCCGTGGGTGAGGGAGGGGGTAAACGCCAGATTGCTATTTTACCGCAACAGTCTGTGGCGCAGCAACGTACTGTTTATGTGAACCCGCAGTCGGGGACAGACTCAGGCGGTGCGGGCCAAAGTCAGGGAAGTCCCTTTCGCACGATTAGCTACGCCCTGCAACAGGCCGATTCAGGGACGGTCATCCAGCTCGCCCCAGGCCAGTACACCGGCGAGACATTTCCGATTCAGCTCAAAGCTGGAGTGATTCTCAAGGGAAACGAAAGCCAAAAGGGTCAGGGAGTCGAGATTGTCGGCGGCGGCGATTATCGCAGCCCCGTCTTTTCCATGCAGAGTGCCACCGTCGTGGCAGCGCCGAACAGTCAAATTATCGGAGTGACGATTACCAATCCCAATACCCGAGGCACCGGCATTTGGGTGGAAGACGGCAATCCGGCGATTCAGGAGAGCACCTTTATCAATAATAACCGGGAAGGGGTTTTTGTGGCGGGGAGTGCAGCCCCCCGAATTGAAAGGAATATGTTTCGCAATAACACCGGCAACGGCATTGCCGTAGCGGGGCAAGCTCAAGGAGAAATCAGGGAGAACAGTTTTGAAAATACGGGGTTCGGTCTGGCAATTGGCGGGAGTTCTGCGCCTGTTGTGGAGAACAACCAGATTCGCGGCAACCGTTCGGGGGTGGTGGTGACGCAGAAAGCCCGCCCAGTTTTGCGGGGGAATACCATCGAAAATAACAGGGACTATGGGATAGTGTCTTTGGGTCAAGCCCAGCCGGATGTGGGCAATAATACCTTGGCCAGCAATGGCCAAGAGCGGCAAACAGTCGCAGTGGCGCAGGGAACGCCTGCCAATCCAAGCACACCGTACTTTAGCTGCGTAAAGTCGAAGGAGAATGACTTCGCAACGGTCGCCTTTCGGGAGAATAATACAAGCCCGCAGCCCTTGGTAAATTGGAGCCGAGTAATTGAAACCGGCCAGGAAACATTTACGCCAGAGAGGCGCTGTCAAGAGGTTACGGAGCGCTTGAACAATATGATAGTTGCTAAGGGGATAAGCTCCTGGGCGGACTTGAAGTTCACCGTCGGAACGGTAAACAGTGCCAATGTGGTGTGTTTGGTGAGCGGCTCAGAAACCTGTAGCAATAATAATATGCTCTTAACGCTCACCGGAGAAAACGCCAACAATCCACAGAAGGCTCTCCAAGCGTTGCTCAACTTTGGCACTGCCAGTGCTGGTGGAGGGCAGGGGCCACTTTTGGAATCTTCTGATGAGGATGGCGGACAATCTTCTGTCTCTTTGGGAGAGGTAGAGCAAAAATTGCAGCCCGACTCTGCTTTATGGTTCGTGGCAGGGGGCGGTCAGTAAAAATCGGCGTCAGCCGCGCCGGTCAAGTATTAAAATCGAGGTTAAGAAACCGGGTTTCTCTGCCGGTTTCTCAGATTTACAGACCGGCGCTTTAGCAAGAGACGTTTCTCAGGTCGGTCCCTTTTAACCAGAGGACTGTGAAATGGGTAATTACTCTTGCAGAGTGCGTTGCGCCGAATAAACGTACCGTCCAAACAGGGCGGTAATAATTAGTCGGTACTGACGCAAAACGGCACTTGGTTTTTTTTGTGGTGTGAGGATAAAATATGGGTGCGAAACATTGCTTGTTTAGTCTGTTAGTATTATTGGCGGCTGCACCGGCAGCCCTAGCCAATTCACCGGATATCCCCCCAGTAGAGGATACTGTGCCATCTGACAGTTCTCAGCAATTGCTGGGAGATTCTCAGCAAGTTGAGCGGGAGTTATTCCCAGGGAACTCTCCAGCCAACTCTCCAGCAAAATCAGCCGATTCATACCATTTGGATGTTGAGTCGCTCGCTCACGATTTCCCCCAACCCCCTTTAAAAACGGGGGAGCAAGAGGCAAAACCGCCAGCGTCAGATCCAGATTTGCTCAACAGCACGCAGCAAAATGAAACAGGTTTCCCGCAGGACATGGGTGAGGAGCATTTGGATTTTGAGTCGGTGGCTCACGATCCCCCCCAACCCCCCTTAAAAAGGGGGGAGCTTGAGACAAATGAAACCAGTTTCCCGCAGTATGTGGGTGAGGAGCAGCCTTCACCTGAGGACCCTATGGAGCAGGTGACATCCGTATCTCAGCTATCGGATGTGCAGCCAACGGACTGGGCATTTCAGGCGCTGCAAAATCTGGTAGAGCGTTACGGGTGCGTAGCCGGCTATCCGGACGGAACTTTCCGGGGAAATCGCGCCATGACTCGCTATGAATTCGCCGCCGGTTTGAATGCTTGCTTGGAACGGATTAACCAGCTGCTTCAACAGCCCCAACCAACGGGTGATTTTGTCACCCAGCAAGACTTAGCCACCGTGCGAAAACTGCAAGATGAGTTTGCGGCTGAATTAGCGACTCTGAGAAATCGTGTCGAGACGCTTGAGGCGAGGACTGGGGCGCTGGAAGCGCAGCAATTTTCCATGACTTTCAAGTTTGGGGGAGAAGTTATTTTTGCCGTAGCGGATGCGACAGGGGGCGACAATCCGCCTGGGAGAGGGGCGAGCAATACAGTTTTCACCCAGCTGACGCGACTGGGAATGTCTGGGACATTCACCGGCAAAGAAGTGCTGCGCGTGGGGCTGTCTGCAGGGAATTTTGCCAATCGCGGCTATGGGGGGAGCGATTCTTTTAACACTGATATGGCGCTGCTTTCTTATCAAGCAGATAGCAACAATCAGATTCAGCTGGATTCCCTGGAGTACCGGTTTGCTGCTTTGGGCGAACGGGTGGTTTTCACTGTCAGACCGGTTGGCTTCAGCCTGAGCAGCGTTTTGAGTGTCAACTCTCCTTATTTTGACACAGGACGGGGGGCGGTTTCGCGCTTTGCGGAAGCCAGTCCTATTTTCAAAATAGGCAATCTGGATGCCGGTGTGGGTTTAGACTGGCTGGTTACAAGCAAAGTGCGCTTGCAGGTTGCTTATGGTACGCGAGACAGTAACGAACCCGACGCTTCACTGGAACGGCGAGGCGTCTTGGGAGCGAGTCACAGCGCTTTGGGCGTGCAGCTGCTGACCAAGCCCGCTCCCAGGGTGCTGACTGGTTTGACTTATATAAATGCCTATTCTAGCAATGGGCAATTAAATACTTCAACCGGCAGTTTCAATGCAGACTCTTCCGGCTTCTTCAACGAGCCGGCGCAGATTCACGCCATTGGTGGCTCCCTGCAATGGCGCATGACTCGCAACCTTACTTTCGGAACTTGGGGGGGGTGGATTCACACGGAATCCCACGACTCAGACGCTTTTGCGGATGCGACGACCTATTTGTTTTCTTTGGGGCTGTCCGATCCGTTTGGCAGACAAGGAGATTTGCTAGCCTTTATCGCCGGTCAGCCGCCCAAGTTGGTGAGTGGCAAGGGTTTGCTGCGGGGAGAAGATCCAGATACTTCGCTGCACTTTGAGGTGTTTTACCGCTATCGGGTGAGCGATAATATATCTATCACCCCTGGGCTGTTTTTGGTAACTAACCCGGAACACGATTCTGACAACAGCACGATTGTTGTGGGAACTGTCCGCACCGTTTTCCGCTTCTGAATCCCCGTTAGCGGAATGTGCGTTCCGCCGGTGTCGCGTCTCCACCTGGGACTTTAGAGCCTTAACGGTGCGAGCGACCACAGCCCATCGGGAGCATCCCGTTTTTGCAAAGATTGTCACCCTCACCCCCCGCACCATTCGCCATGAAGGGAGAGGGGGGAAAAATAAAGAATTCTCCCCTCACCCCAAAGTGCGGGCGGTGAGGGTGAGGGGGATTACAAAAATGGGATGCTCCCCAGTCTATCCTGTACAGGACACGAGAATAAG
>CAZJNL010000144.1:0-8709 GCA_964546515.1 uncultured Oscillatoria sp. | reverse complement strand
GAATATGGATAAACCCGCCCCCACCCGCACCCGCCCGCAAGTGTGATTTGGGGGGGTGCCGGTAAGAAAGGCCCAAGGTATATTCGATGAGTCTACATAAGGATTAATATAATTATTACAATCAGCAATATGCGGCAATAACTGTATTTATTACATCCTGTCGTTATAGTACCTGTCAAAATTGCTTATTTTATGACGAATCAGTTTGTTATATGAGAAAAGGGTGACGCCGCACCGGCAACCCACCGGCAATCTTTCGGGGAAGCGCAGGATATGGATAAACTGCGGCGACAACACCGGAACCCCCACAACACCGGAACCCCCACAACACCGGAACCCTTTGTAGGGGCGGGAACACCTGCCAATCTCTCGGGAAAGCGCACAATATGGATAAACCCGCCCCCACCCGCACAACAGCCCCCACCCGCAACAGCCCCCACAATACCCACACCCCGTTTTGGGGCGGGAAAACCGGCAATCTTTCGGGGAAGCGCGGAATATGGATAAACCCGCCCCCACCCGCACCCGCCCGCAAGTGTGATTTGGGGGGTGCCGGGAAGAAAGGCCACAGCTATATTCGATGAGTCTACATAAGGATTAATATAATTATTAAAATTGGTAATTAGCTGCAATACTTATAATAATGGCATTCTGGCGTTAGAGGGGCTGTAAAAATAGCTTATTTTCTGTAGAATGAGTTTGTTATATTATCGAAGGGGGAAACTGCCGGTGCGCCGACTGGAGCAAGTCAGCGGTAAACTGGTTACTGGTGACACCGGCAGCCTGAAGAGCGTTTGCCGCCACCCCCACCCCCCCACTCCCCAATTCACTTGCCTCAGCATCTGCCCTCTTGTTGCCGGTGGTGAGATAAGCTGTGAGCCTGTAGGCTAATGCAAAACGGGATGCTCCCTTTCCAGGCGGTGCTTGGGAACGAGGAAAGGCGGAATTCCCCCGCATCACAGCTGTTCCACTCTGACTCCCTGAACTTCTGGCAACACATCCCTCACCGGCACCAATCGCCCGACAGTCGTGTAATAGTCACCTCCTCTAACCGGCGTTCTTGTGGAGCGTTCCTGGAAACGGTTAATATTCTCCACAAACCAATCTCGCGTCACCGTCATTGGCAGCAGGTATTGAGTTCGAGGAACTACAAAATAGTAGAAAATCCCATCCGCCTGCGTGTACATAAAACATCCCAAAGTTCCCCTTTCCCGATTGCTGTGCGTCTCGAAAAAGAAGTTGCCGGTTGTGTGCCAGCGGTCGCCTTTGATTTCCACCCGGTAACTGCCGGTGCCATCTGTTACAATTAAGTCTACATCAATCTTCTGGAAAGTGGGGTCATTTTCTACATGACGCACCCCACTGTTTCAGGCCGGCTTCTCAACCAAGCTTCGATGTCAGCGTCGGCTAGTTGGACGACTTGCACCCCTTCATTCATGCTATAGATTATAGCTCCTCCTGTGCGACTTCTTCATGCCAGTCTGGCGGCTCGGATGTCTCAATATTTAATTCTGGAGACACCGGCAGCCGTTATCCGGACAAGGGCAGCCGGTTCAGCGACCTCTTTTATCAACCTTCTCAATTAACTCGGACGCCATCTCAATCGCTAAATTTATGAGAATCTGCTCCCTTTCCCCTCTAACACCATCATCACTGTAGTTAGGGTAAACATGTGGGTTGGCTAGCATGCCTGATAGCAGCTGTGATGCTACTTGTTTAACTTCTTTTAAGTCCATAGCTTTTGTTCTCCAAAATGCAGATGTAGCCAATTTATCTCTAGCTTTCCCATCTTCATCAGTGTCAGCTGAAGCGGAGCTTTATCGCCCTTGGTGACGGGATAGCGCGTCCGTCTCCGCAGGCGGAGAGCAGACTATAGGAAGCAATTATAAACTCATTTGGGTTTAGCGTAAGCAATTTTGCATTAATCCTTAACATTTCCAGCACGCTCAGCAGCAATGGCCCTGTCTGCCGACATTCTGGGACAGCCAGCCCCGTTCCGCGCGGGCTCAGCAGGAGCAGCCTCACTGGCAATATCTGCTCGGCGGGTGACATGCCGGCAAGCCACTCACCCCACTACCGCATCCATTTTACATTTACCACAGGTTGCTGGCGGTGCGCTACCGGCCACTCCAATACCGGGGCGTTCTGAGAACTGCCGGCTGCCACACTCTAAGCTGATTGTGATATCATTGAAACAGCTTGAATCGGTCGCACAAATTGAGGCGGGAGCATCCCATTTTTGTAAACCCATCTCTTGTAGTCCAGGCATCTTGCCTGTCGCGCGAGCTATTTTTCAGGCCGAGACGCCTGTGCTACAAAAAATGAATAGACTTACAAAATCGGGAGGCTTCCAATTAAGGCAGCAATTCCAGCCATGCCGCTGGATTAGGGGGAACCGTGAACACTTCTGAGATCCGCCAGCAAATTAACCAGTATCTTGACCAGATCTCACCTGACCGTCTGCTCCTAGCCGCTGAGTTATTGGCTTCCTTGGCAGAAAAAGAGCAGAAAGAGAAAAAAAGACCTCAGGGGCGGATACGAGCTGAATTTGTCCGCTCTATTCAGGGAAAATATGCTCACCTTCCCAATAGCAGTGAAGAGTTTGCCCGTCGCCAACAGGAAGAAATTGACCTGGAGAAGGGCGTTTCGTGACTGCTGTCCTGGATGCCTGTGCTATAATTGCCTTCTTTCGCAATGCTCCGGGGGCTGATGTTGTGAGGATTTACATTCTCAGCCCTGAGCAAGAGTGCGCGGTGCATGTTATCAATCTTTGTGAAGTCTACTGCGACTTCCTGCGAAGTTCAGATGAAGCGACTGCCCAGAGAATTCTCAATGAATTGAGGGAGGCTGGTGTTTTTTTCAGAGCGGACATAGACCAAGACTTTTGGCAGGCTGCCGGCAGGTACAAAGCAGCGATCCGCAGAATTTCTCTGGCAGATTGCTTTGCTATTGCCTGCGATGAACCGCTTGGGGGGCAGGTTGCTCACTTCCGACCGGCGGGAATTCGATCCGGTGGCAAGTCAAGGCATTTGTCAAGTGATATTTATCAGATAACTGGCGCTCGCCTACCGCACGGCACGGATTTTGAAGTGCGCGGATGGATTTGTCTTTTGGGAGCGCTAATATTCTACCAATTTGCTTGACGACCGGCAATAAGAGCTGATTTATAAAATAAATATTAAATGTCAGTCAGTGCCTAGTCGGGAAAAGATCTCCCCCTAAAAAAGGGGGGGGGAATTCTTAAGCCCCCCTTTTTTAGGGGGGTTGGGGGGCTCTAGATTTTCTTTATAAATGACCTCTAAGAAACCCGGTTTCTGGAACATCGCAGTACAGCTAAAGCAAAGCTGCTGATTTCCGCAGCCAACAAAAAACCCCCACTGGTGGGGGCGTGAAAAAGTGCTATTGCTCGATCGCAGCACTGCCGGCACTACGATTTGGGCAGGTTGTTGCAAGCATAGGCATCCATTAAGTATGCCGGCTCCCGCAAGCTGTAATCAATCTTAGTTCCCGTAACAGACTCCGCCAGCTTCTCAAAAGAGTCAGAACTCCAGTTCCGCATGTGGATGGGCTTCGACTGCTCGCCCCGGAAATATGCTTGCGTGCCCAGCACCGCAGCAGCAACCCAACCCACGACAAACAGCATAATCAGTACAGCCATTGCTTGTTTCTCCTAAACTTTTGTTTCTTTATGTAAATAAATGTAACAACTGCTTGCCAAGAGCGTCAAGGTGGTATAAAGGTGTGAAAACCCGTCAGCGAGGTAGGGAACGCCGCACCGGGGGGCGGTAGTGGGGTGGGTGGAGCACAGGTGCCTGCCGAAATGCTAGAAACCCGGTAACTCCTGCGAAACCGGGTTTCTTAACCCACAGAGGTTGGGAACGCACCCTACAGCTCGCCCCACGCCAGAATGCCGGTCAGGGCGGGAAAAGCCTGCTAACCGTTAGGGCAGCGCCCCGGCAAAAGGAGGCGGGGATTGAGGTTTGTCTTGTTGCGATCTAAATCATGGTTGAAGTTAATGAACATCACCCATACTTGTGACCTAAATCACAGGTGAGTGCTGGGGGTTTTGTTAGTGTGTAGAGATAATCATTGTTTTTCTCCGCAGTGCCGATAGTATCGGGCTGCGTTTTATTTTTGACGCCCCTGTGCAAATGCTCAGCACCGGCAACAGCAAGCAGCCGGCAATTGCCGCCGAGTCAGGGATACAGGGGTGAGACGGGTGCCGGTGTCACCGGGAAACGCCAAGATAGGTTATGGTTTGGGGGTGCCTGCCGAAATCAAAGAAACCCGGTTTCGCAAGAGTTACCGGGTTTGTTAAAGCCGTCAGCCACTGCTAAGGCTGAGGTTGAGTGGGCGGTTTCTCAACCGCACCGGCACTTTTAGCAGATTTTGCCGTAGCAGATTTTGCCGCTACAGCCACTTCCAGTTGCTTGTCTTGCATCTGCAGCAGTTCTGGGAGCGTCACAAATTTATATCCGCGCTTCTTAAGCTGAGAAATGATTTCGGGTAAAGCCCGCACCGTGGCTGAGCGATCGCCGCCGCCATCGTGCAGCAGCACAACACCGCCAGACTGAGTGTTATTAAGCACAGTGCTGACAATTCGATCGGCTCTCGCATACCTGAGCTCTGGAGTGTCAGTAGACCACATAGCCACGGCCATTTTTTGTTTTTGGGCGTAAGCAGCCAACCCGTTATTCAGGACACCTCCCGGGGGGCGAAACAGAGAGGTTTTGACCCCAGTAATCTTGTAGATAAGTGCCGACGTGCGGCCAATTTCCTTGGCAGCAGTGGACTCATCTACCCGATGGTACTTGTGGTTCCAGGTGTGGTTGCCAATAGCGTGACCTTCAGCGACAACTTTGCGGGCAATGTCCGGATAATATTGCAGGTGCCGCCCGACCCAGAAAAAGGTGGCCTTGATCTTGTTCCGCTTCAGGATATTCAGTACCGCCGGCGTACTTGGCCAAGGGCCGTCATCAAAAGTCAGGGCCACGACCTTTTCCTGAGCGCTGACATTCAAGCGATAGACGATTTGCCCCTGAAAGCGAGCCGGCACTGAAAAACTGAGAGATTTCGCTTTTTCTTGCTCTATGGTTGCGAGAGCCAGCGTGAAGCCCTTAACCCGCTGTTCGACAGCCGGTTTTACAGCAGAGACTTCCTCGATAGCTTCCGCATCGCCTGTAAGGGGGGGAACCTGCAACTTCACCCCCAGAGCGGAGGGTGAGTGAATCGGCACGGTGATGCCGAGGACGAAACTGCTCAATGCCGCACCCAGCGTTATCAATCTTTTGTGCTGCCAAACCAGCGATAAGATATCTGCCACGTCATCTCTCCAGGCACATTAGGGTAGATGCACGCTAACTATACAGCAGCAGAGAACTTTTGTTGGTAGCAGTTAACAATTCGATCGACAACTTCCTCAACGCTCAAACCATCGGTTTGGATTTCAATGGCGTCAGGTGCTTTTTGCAGGGGTGCCACAGCGCGGGTGCTGTCCTTGCGGTCCCGCTCGGCGATTTGCGTCTGAAGCCCCTCCAAACTGACAGCGCCCAGACCTTGCTGCTGCATGTCTTGCTGGCGGCGTCGCGCTCGTTCCCCCACAGAGGCGGTTAAAAAAATCTTGACATCCGCATCGGGAAAAACGTGGGTGCCGGTGTCGCGCCCTTCCGCCACCAGCCCGCCTTTTTGACCGTACAGCTGCTGCTGTTTCACGAGTAACTGGCGCACAGCCGGCTGAGCGGAAACCGCTGACACTTGAGCCGTCACCGAGGGAGAGCGAATCGCCAGGGTGACATCAAAACCATTAACCTGTATTCTAAATTCAGAATCGTGGGGTTCAAATTCAATCTGGCAGCGGGCAACCGACTCAGCCACTGCGGCTTCATCCTCAATCGGGATGCCGGATTGCAGGACGAGCCAGGTGACAGCCCGGTACATTGCGCCGGTGTCGAGATAGAGCAGCCCCAGCTTGCGGGCCACAGAGCGGGCTACGGTGGACTTGCCGGCACCGGCAGGGCCATCTATAGCGACAATTGGCTTGCGCTCGCGCAGCAAAATATTGTCAATTAAGCGAGTGGAACCGATGCGGGCGGCGACTGCTAGCAGCCCGACATCATCAATAGTATCTAAAGACATTAGAGTGGTGGGGTGTACCAATTCAACATATTCCAGCCCGACGGATGGCACGGTAGCCAACTCGGCTTTCACAGCTGCAATAATAGCAGTGCCGGTGCGCTTCCCTGCCTGAAAGGCAATTTCGGCTCGCTGTAAACTGCGATACAGCACCGCCGCCCGCTCTTTTTCCTCTGCAGTCAAATATTTGTTGCGAGAACTGCAAGCCAGTCCCGACGCCTCCCGCACGATTGGGCAGGGGACAATCTCCACCGGCAAATTTAAATCGGCCACTAGCCGCTGGATAATCGCCACCTGCTGGGCGTCCTTTTGGCCAAAATAGGCGCGGTCGGGCTGTACGAGGTTGAAAAGCTTGGTGACGATGGTGGCGACGCCCTGAAAGTGTCCCGGTCGAAAGCGCCCGCACAGCACGGATGTCATAGCCTCAGGCGGGATAACTAGGGTGGTGTAATTTTGGATTTGGGATTGTGGGTGTTGGGGTGTGCCGCTTGCGGCTGCCGGCTGTCCGTAAATTTCCAAGGGAGCGGGGGCGAAAATCACATCCACGCCAGCTGACTTACAAAGGTGCCGGTCAATTTCGAGGGTGCGGGGGTACTTTTGGAAATCTTCCGCAGGGCCAAATTGCAGCGGATTGACAAAGATACTGACGATGACGATAGCATTCTCTTGTCGAGCCCTTTGGATTAAACTTAAATGGCCGGTGTGCAGGGCTCCCATTGTGGGCACAAAGCCCACCGTCTGGCCCAGGTTTTGTTTCGCCCGGTGCCGGTCTAAATAGCAGCGCAATCCAGCAACCGTAGTAAACAGGCGCACGGAATCCCCCGAGTGTTTGCTTGAATTTCCCTCCTGTCAGTATATTCCCAGAAAGTAAACACGAGCGCGATCGGGGATGGGGAATGAGGCGTGGGGAAGCCTTTGAGCAATTCCGAGCTGCCAATCTCCAAATCCCCAAATCTAGGCCCCAACAAATCTCCAAAACCCAATCATTTGCTCCTACTTGGCAGTGACTGGGTTCTGAGAGCCGAGAATCTCTAGGCTCACCCGCGCTACTCCTGTGTCGAGCATGCCAATCACCAGGGCGGCGGCGGTAGACAGGTCAATAATCCGGTCCGAGACGTAGGGCCCGCGATCGTTAATCCGAACGATTACGGAACGACCGTTATCCAGGTTGGTGACTCGCACGCGGGTTCCGAAAGGCAATTCGGTATGGGCAGCGGTGAGGTCGTTCTGGTCGAATATTTCGCCACTGGCGCTGAGATTGCCGTCAAACCCAGGCCCGTACCAGGATGCTAAGCCGGTAACGCGGTACAGAACTGGCCCGAGGGAAATGTCGTTGGATGGGCTGCTGGTGGGGTTGGCGGGCTTTGGCATTCCTGGAATGGCTGCCAGGGGTGGGGCGTTGCCGAGGAGTCGCCGCAGCCGGTTGGTGGCTTGCAGTGCGTCGGAAGCAAGGTTGCGCGTTGTGTCTGGCAGGATAGTAAGACCGTCGATGGCGACTAATTCTTGACCGTTGACTTCGATTGTGAAGCGTTCGCCCCGGGCATCCGGGGTGACGGTGATGGTACTGGCATCTGTGCTGTCCCGATTCAGCTGGTTAATCTTGGCCGCAACGGCAGAAGCCCGCCAAACCGGATCGTCCTGCTGGGGCTGGTTGGCCTGATTGCTGGCCGGCGAGACAGCCGGTGCTGTGGCACGATCCTCGGTTTCCCCTATCTTGGTTCCATTGGCAATGTCGGCCTGTCCGGCACTGGAACTTATAAACATTAGAACGGGAATGTTGCGGAGATACAGTGTGGCTGCCGGTCGCCCCGCCCATTGATGCGGGTAAATTTTGGCGATCGCTGCCGCTTCTTCCTCGGTTTCGGCTTGCGACTGGTACTGGCCTACCTTAACTGGACCGCTCCGGTGGAGCCGCTTCGCTAACGGTGGGAGAGCGCCTGAGGGGGTTGAAGGCTGGGTATAGATAGCTCCCTTGGACGTTTTTGCAGTTTGCGTCTGGGCCTGGGGGACATTGGCCTTGGCGCTTTGGTCAACTGCCTGGTTTTGCGCTGCTTGACTGTATGTCACCGGCCCGCAGGCTGTCATTAACACAGCAGTCGTCAGGCTACTCCAAACTCTTTCATGCATAGGTTCAGTTTGAAAAGCAATAGGAAAGCGAGCTTTGAGCTGTTTTGGTGTGGGTGACACACCCAGCGGTTAGATGCACCGGCATATCTCGCGCTCGTTCCGTGTTCACGTTTGTTTTTGCGATTGCAATAGAGTAGCACGAAGCGTTTGCAGTGGGGATCGCGATGGCGCTGAATTTTTCTGCACCTTTGCAGCGATTGGAGATTTTAAGAAAGCCCAAAATGCTTTGCTGTCAGGATGTTTCCAGCTTTTCGCCTCTGTCAAAATTTTATGATTTTTTTACATTTACTTGACATGCTTTGTGTTATGTGGTAATAAAACTTAGGTCTATTGTTGATTGTTCATTGTTTATTGTTGATTGTTCACTGTTCAAAAGCGACGGAGCGTGGGGCATTGGGCATTGGGCATTGGGCATTGGGCATTGGGCATTGGGCATTGGGCATTGGGCAT
>CAZJNL010000143.1:0-8712 GCA_964546515.1 uncultured Oscillatoria sp. | reverse complement strand
GGTTTTTGCCGGTTCATACCAATTTTGGATTTGGCCCGGATTTTGGATTGAAAAAGGCGGCAGGAAAGCCTTTTCAGCCCCAGTAAAAAATAGTATCTATCCCAACTTGGTATTAAATTAACCGGAGGCAGAGCCTCCTGTAGGGCATTCCCAGGCTCCGCCTGGGAACGAGGATAAATACATCTACAATTCTCCCTCTCCTAAAGAATTAGGCCAGGTGTTTGTTGGTTTGATTTCCAGCTGGTTTCCCCTTCCAGCTCCTATCCGAATAATGATTGCGACATTACAAAAGTTGGCCCACCGGACGATAACTTGAAGCAAAAGATTACTTTCTGAAGGGGGAATTTCTAAGAATAAGTCCCGGACAATCGCTGGCGGTAGGGGCCGGTTTGTTGCAACTCTTGGCGCTCCCCAGAAATATCTCGGCTGAACCGGCCTCTACAGATCGCTTGAACCGGCACTGACAGCTTTTCCCAACCACCGGCACCTTCAACTTGACGCTCGTCTTCCAAGTTGAGCACAACATCCTCGTGCGCTGCTTCCAGATGCTGGGTGTTAGCTCGCGTCCGGTTGCATCAATTATATATATAAAGGTGTTGCAGGGGCGGGTTCACCCCAAATATCTGCCGGTGGCAAATATTATCTGTACCGAGTAGGGGCGGCTCCCTACCCGACAATTACGATTGCCTAGGTAATTATATTACTGAAGTGTTCACCGGCAGCCTCCGCACCTTCACGCACAGGTTTATGATAACTTTGTTTTGCGTGAAATCACCGAATGGAATCGCAAAAGTAGGGGCCGGTTTATTCAGCATATCTGCTGGTGGCTTCGGATATCTGTAAACCCGCCCCTACAGTAGGGGCCGGTTCTCCAAATTCTGCAAGAAACTTTTACGAGCTGTAAACCCGCCCCTCCTGTGGCGAGAGCCGGCTAAAATTTAGGTTGCCGGCCTCAGCAGGAGCCAATTTTTAACCCCAAGTTAATTTTTGTAAAAAAAACAACAATTTGTACCTGAGGCAGGAGAAAATAAGAAAGGATTGAAGGATATCTTAAGGCATATGTCCACATTGACAAAAGACCGATGTCAGAAACCGCGCTGTCTGTTGCCAAATAAATGTTGGCCAATTAGCATTATTAACGAAATACCAGACGTGGTGCGTTCAGCAGACATTATAACCTATCAAACGCTGTATGTCAACCGGGCGACTGAGAAAATTTATGGCAGGCCGGTTGAAGAATTTTATCAGAATTCGCAGCTGTGGGTGGAGGTGATTCACCCAGTAGAGCGCGAGCGGGTGAAGCACTCCCTCTCTGTCTTGTTCCAGTCGGGAGCAGTAGAGACACAGTACCACATTTTCAGGCCATCTGGCGAGATGCGCCTGATTCGGAATAAAAGCTGGCTAGTCCGAGATGAAAAGGGCAATCCCCTGCGCATCGACAGTATTGATACCGACATCACCGAGCGGCAGGTGAGCGAGACTTACTGGCCAAAGCTAGAAGCCAATGGGCCGGCTGTCAGCTATCAACTCATTCGGCATGCCGGTGGGGAGGAGGAATTTTCTTATATTAGCCCTAGCTGCAGGGAAGTCTGTGAGTTAGAGCCGGCGGAAATACAGGAGAATATAACGTTGATGTGGGCGCTGGTGCATCCAGAAGACCGGGATGCCTTTATTGGTTCTATCGCCGCATCCGAGAAAAGACTGCAAACCTGGAAACAGGAGTGGCGGCAGATTACACCTTCCGGAAAAGTTAAGTGGTTGTGCGGAATCGCTCAGCCGCAACGACAAGCGAATGGAGATGTTATCTGGGATGGCTTATTCGCAGACATCACGGAAGAAAAACAGGCGGGTGAATTTCCATCCTACAAAGAAAACTTAAAAAACCTGGTGCTAGCAGCAGAAGGAGTGTCGCCACAGGAAACAGGCAGTTTTTGGCCATACGACAGCGAACTGGAGCAACTTTTTAATTTATCCCTGGCGCTGCTGTGCGTCGCGGGGACAGACGGTTATTTCAAGCGGTTGAACCCAGCTTGGGAGAAAACACTGGGTTACACCGCTGATGAAATGCTTTCGTTTCCCTTTTTAGACTTGGTGCATCCCGATGATGTGGGGTCAACCTTAGCAGAAATGGAGGAGCTGGCTCGGGGCAGCAAAGTTCTCTCTTTTGAAAATCGCTATCGCTGCAAAGATGGCTCCTATAAATGGCTAGCTTGGGTGAGCGTGCCGGTTGTGGAGTCGGGACTGATTTATGCGGTGGCTCGCGACATCACGGATCGCAAGCTGCTGGAAGCGCAGCGGGATGAATTAATCGCCTCACTGCAAGAAAGTCGGGAGCTGTATCGCTCTGCGATCGCAGCTTTGGCAGAAGGAATTGTCATGCAAGAAGCGTCGGGAGCGCTCCGCGCCTGCAATGAAAGTGCCGAGCAAATGATAGGAGCGACTTGGGGAGCCGGCACAGCGGAACCCTGGCGTGCGATTCGAGAAGACGGATCTCCTTTCCCCACGGAAGAACAGCCGGTTGCCGTCACTTTGCGGACGGGCGAGCCCCGCACTGCGGTTGTGGTAGCTCACAAGCAAGATGGCACCCTAACCTGGATGCTGGTGAATTCCCAACCGCTGTTTTATCCTGGAGAAACAGCCCCTTATGCAGCTGTGGCTTCGCTCACAGATATCACCCAACTCAAACAGGTGGAAAAAGCCTTGCTGGCGAGTCAGCGCCGGTATCAAACCTTGGCAGATTTGTCGCCGGTGGGCATTTTCCACACGGATGCGCAAGGAACTTGCACTTATGTGAATCAGCGCTGGAGCGAGATTGCAGGACTGTCCTTTGAAGCTGCTTGCGGAACAGGTTGGGGGCAAACTTTACATGCAGACGATCGGGAGCGCGTGTCGAGCGAATGGTATCGTTCCGCTTGCAATAACCTGCCGTTTAAGTATGAGTATCGCTTTGTGCGTCCCGACGGCACAGCCAGCTGGGTCATCGGTCAAGCTTCTGCAGAAATTGGGGAAAAGGGAGAAGTTATTGGCTATATTGGCACAATTACGGATATCAGCGACCGCAAGCGGGCGGAACTGGAACAGCAAAAGTTTGTCACGCTCGTGCAAACCAGTTCCGATTTTATTGCTATTGCTTCTCTGGATGGGCAGCCTCTTTTTGTGAATGCGGCTGGACTTCAGCTCGTGGGACTGCGCAGCGAAAGCGTTGCCAGAACTAAGCGCATCCTCGACTTCTTCATGCCAGAAGACCGGCTGCCGGTACAAACTCGCATTATCCCTACCTGCATTCAGCAAGGATTGTGGCGAGGTGAATTTCGATTCCGGCATTTTGAAACCGGTGAAGCCATTCCCGTTGACTGTAACCTCTTTCTAGTCAACGACCCAGAAACGGGCGAACCGATAGGGTTGGCTACTGTTACCCGCGACATCACAGAGCGCAAACGGGCAGAAGCTGCCTTGCAGCAAGCCTTAGAGGAACAGCAGCGAACCTCCAAGCTGCTGCGCAGTGTGATTGATACCACCGGCGACTGGATTTTTGCTAAAGATACCGACTTCCGGTATATCTTGGTAAACCGAGCAATGGCTGATGGCTTGGGGATTGCGCCAGAAGAGACACTCGGCAAAAATGATTTAGAATTGGGATTCCCCGAGGAACTGGTATTTGGCAATCCCGCCAAACATATCCGGGGATACCGCAACGACGACCTCTTGGTGCTGGCGGGCAAGACGATTGAAAACCCTTACGATTTTGCCAAGGATGCCTCGGGCGCACTGCGCATCTTCGACACGAGGAAAACTCCTTTGCGCGACAGGGACGGTAAAATTTTTGGGGTGCTGGGCTGCTCGCACGAAATCACTCAGCTCAAACAGACAGAAGAAGCGTTGCGGCAATCTGAAGCAGAATTCCGAAAGCTGGCCCAGCGGGAAGCTCTGCTCAATCGCCTCGCCAGTGAAATCCGCAAATCTCTCAACCTCGACACGATTCTGGAAACCGCTGTCGAAGCAATTCGCAATTTGTTACAAATCGACCGCTGTCATTTTGCTTGGTATCACCCCTCTCCTCCCCTGTGGGAAGTGGTTAAGGAAGCTAAATCGGCTGATTTGCCCAGCCAAATTATTGTTTACCCCTGTATAGACGAAAGCCTCCTCACTGAGCGGCTCTTGCGCCTGGAACCCATCCCCATCGATTGTGTGGATAATTTACAGGATATAACAGCGCGTAAAATCTACCATGTGCTGGGCTATGCTTCCCTATTACTTATCCCCATGTCGGCCATATTTGACACTTTTGGTGTGGTGTTCTGCAGCCACAGCACTTACAGGCACTGGACTGCTTATGAGGTAGAATTGCTGCAAGCCGTGTCGGTGCAGCTGGCGATTGCTGTCACTCAAGCCCAACTCTACAATCAATCTTGCCAGTCCGCCGAAATGGCTGCGGCTAAGAGTAAAAAGTTAGAATCGGCTCTGCGGGAATTGCGACAAACCCAAGCGAATCTCATTCACGCTGAAAAAATGTCCTCCTTAGGGCAAATGGTTGCCGGTGTCGCTCACGAAATCAACAACCCTGTTAACTTCATCTATGGCAATCTCATTTATGCCCAGGACTACATCTCCGCTCTCTTAGGACTGCTGAAGCTTTATGAAGAAGCTTATCCAAATACCGCCCCTGAAATTGAGGATGAAATAGAGGCCATTGAGCTGGATTTTATTGCAGCCGATTTGCCAAAGATGCTGAACTCTATGAAAGTAGGAGCCGAACGGATTCGGGAAATTGTGCAGTCCCTGCGCATTTTCTCGCGCCTGGATGAAGCCGAAATGAAAGAAGTCAATCTCCATGACAATCTCGACAGCACTCTGATGATTTTGCAGCACCGGCTGAAAGCCAGGTCAGACCGTCCGGCAATCCGGGTGATTAAAGACTATGGCAATCTGCCCCCAGTAGAATGTTACGCGGGACAGCTCAATCAAGTGTTTATGAATATCCTCGCCAATGGGATTGATGCCATAGAAGAAGCCCTGATGGCTTATGACATGACGATGCCCAATTCCCAATGCCCCATCCCCACTATTTCGATCAGTACATCTCTCCTTGACTCAAACCTCGTGCAAATTCGCATTTCTGACACCGGCACCGGCATGAGGGCAGAGGTGATTGAGAAAATCTTTGACCCGTTCTACACTACAAAGCCCGTAGGCTCCGGAACGGGACTGGGACTGTCTATTAGTTACCAGATTGTGGTAGAAAAACATCGCGGGAGCTTGCGCTGTGTCTCCACGAGGGGCAAAGGTACTGAGTTTATTATCGAAATTCCCCTCCGACAGATGCCCTATCCTGGTAAAATGGCCCTCAAATGAGATTTGTGGGGTGCTAAACTCCTGTAGCGTTCCCCCTTTGGGGGAACGCACCCTATTAAACTCCCGAACGCCAGCGCAATTAACCCCATGTGTTGCGCTCTCAACGAGAGGAATCGGAAATTGGCGATCGGGATATTTTGCTCGCTAGCCACAAGGATTGAACAGCGGCATTGTAGCCGGCTTTGTCCTTTTGCTGCCAGTACAGCACGGCGGCTTGCTGCAAATCTTTAACCGCTGGCTGGCGCTGACCCAGTTGGGTTCTGGCTTGTCCGCGCAGCAGATAGCCTTCCGCTAACTCCGGATCGAGGTCAAGGGCTCTGTTGGACTGGAAGATGGCATTTTGATAATCTTTAACCGCCAGCGCGTTTCGCGCCAACTTCACAAAGTCATCCGCTTCTACTGTCTCGAAGAGCACTTGCACCTGCACCTGCACCGGCTGCTTCTGGGTTCCTTGCGCGAGTGCCGTCACTGGTGCTATACTGAACGCCGCAGCGGCGATTCCTAAAATCGCTATGCTTTTGCGAATCCAGTTCATTTTCTTCCTCCTTCTTTTTCCAAAGAGCCTCTGCCGGCCCTCTCAAATACGGTTGAACACTATTTATTTAGGTTTTGGTTACAAAAAGCTGAAATGGTTGTTGGCCTTATATTTCAGCTGCGAAAATTAAACCCAAAATCCTCAACCCAAAATCCCTACTCTATATCATGGTAGCATTGAAAGCAACCGCTGCTGATATATCTGTTGCACTCAAAGTGTCCGTCACCCAACGCTAACGCGCACCGCCGACTGGAACCGACCGACCGGCTTTAACATCAGTGCGGGTGAGGAGTGCCGGGGGGAAAAGCCCGGGAAAGGAAAGGAAGCGTTTGGCGTTAGTGTCGGTGTTCCCACCGCCGGTGGGGAGAGTCCCGCTGCGCCTACCTGAAATCTGCCTCAGAATAATTATAGCACCAATTTGCAGACGCTGTTCTAGATACATCCCTAACCTCCTAACGCTTCAGTCGCGGCTTGCAATCAGGCGACGCAATTGTTTCGCAAACCCCTATGTTTTCTATTATGCAGCTTTTCCCGACTTTTGCGCAACCGCGACCGGCACCCCTGACGTGATAAATTTCGTGGCGCGGTGTGAGCGCGGCACTTGACTTTTTTTCACCCACCTGCTATGGGTCGGGGATTTACATTTTACAACCTTGACAATTCAACAGTTTTGGTTATCCCGTCGCAGCAGGGCCGGTGGGGAAAGGATGGAGGCCATTTTCTGTTAAGAAATGTAACCTGCCTGTGCGCATCTGAGACGGATGTGCCTACGGCATCCCGACGTAGGTGTGCACAGGCTCGACGCCTGTGCCTACGGCATCCCGACGTAGGACAGGCGTCCCGCCTGTCCCTACCCGCCTGTGCCTACGCCGTCCCGCCTGTCCCTAGAACCTGAGAACGAGGAAAAATGGTATCATTCAAAGAACTTCAAGAGTGCGCAGGCGATTGATAGCAGCTGCCAGCTCAAACCGGCGAAACATCGCCAAATCTCCCTGGGGGAATGGCGTCAGAATATCCAGCCCCTGCGACTCAATATCTGCCATTACCGCATCGAGAATCTCCGCAAGAGTGCGGCGACTGTCTACATATTGCTGCTTAGCGTAAACCATCGCTTCTGCAATCCCCCGCAATTGCCCCACATCCACAATCTGCTCGACAGCAGACAAGTCAATATCCTCAGTTCCGAACACCACCTTATCCACATCGCGCACCTTTAACTTTACATGTCGCTGCCCCCGACTGGGGTTAATACTCGCCGGCACCGGCACGCGCGGCGCGATCCGCCCAAAGTGCTGCCCCCCTTCCGGAACCCGCCCCGTGCCAGACTCCCGAGCAATTGCCCGCGCTTTATCTGTCACTTCCTGCGGCTGGAAATTCTCCATCGCAATCACCGTATCCGCCACATCGAAATAGTCACCGCTGCCGCCGATCACCAGAATCGTCGAGACACCGGCATCCTTATAAAGCGGGCGCACCTTATCGATAAACGGCGTAATGGGTTCCTTATCTTTAGCAATCAGCAGCTGCATGCGGCGATCGCGAATCATAAAATTAGTCGCCGTTGTGTCCTCATCGAGCAGCAGCAAGCGAGCGCCCGCCTCCAGCGCCTCCATAATATTCGCCGCTTGCGACGTACTCCCGCTGGCGTTAGTCGTAGAAAACTTTGTCGTAGATCGCCCCTGAGGCAGATGGTTAATAAACGGCGAAATATCCACACCGGCAACCCCTCGCCCATCCTCAGCGCGAATCTTAACCGCCTCCTTTTGTGTCACCGCAAATTCCCGCCCATCTCCGGGAATGTGATTGTAAACCCCCAACTCAATCGCACTCAGCAACGTAGATTTGCCGTGATAGCCGCCGCCGACAATTAAAGTCACCCCCGCCGGCACACCCATGCCGGTAATTAAACCCCGATTCGGGCAGGTAAATTCTACCCGCAGTGCCGGTGGGGATTGAAACGGCACAGCGTCAGGTGCCGGTCGCCAATCGACGCCGCTGCGCCGGGGTAAAATCGCTCCATCAGCAATAAAAGCCACCAGCCCTCGCGCCGGCAGCATTTGCCGCAAGCAGTCCGCATCTTCCACAGTTTCGACGTGACGCAGAATTTCCGCACCGTTGAGCCGGCGGTATTTGAGAGACTGGTCAACAATTTGCGGGATATCATCGCAGAGCAATTCAGCCGCTTGTCGCCCCAAAATGCGCCGCCCGTCAGCCGGCAGTCCAGCGACAAAGCGCACCTCGACAAATTCATCATTAATGAATGCAGATGTGCGTTCGAGAACTTCCTGACCCAACTGTGCGATTGCAATTAAGCCGCTGTTGCCGGTTCCGCGCCGGCTGCCCAGTTCCCGCGCCGCGCGGTCGAACTGACGAGTCAGGTAATCGAGCAGCGCGATTTCCCGACTGCGCGAGCGATACAAGTCGCGGGGGGTGCCGGCAACACTCTGCGGCAAAAGCACCCGCAACTTGCTGGGCGCGGCGTAGGGATCTCCCTGCACATAATCGACAATCAGAGTGAACTCAGGAAATTGGTAGGTTCCCTGAATGTCTTTGTAGGCTTTGTAGCCGCGACTGTCGAGTTGCAGCAGCCGGTTGCGCAGGCTCTCTCTATTGGCAATCATAAGTAGATGGACATCAATAAACACCTAGGAAGTAGTATCGCCAGAGCGCCCCACACGGAGGAGAGCGCTCCTGCGGCGTTCTCTGCTTCCTACCACCCCCAAGAGTAAGCGATCGCATCCCTTACTGCCAACCTGGAGAGCAAGTCTTGTATTCTTCTTGTGCTCTTATGCGGTCAGAAACCGGGGCAGGCACGGGAGCCATTA
>CAZJNL010000142.1:0-8717 GCA_964546515.1 uncultured Oscillatoria sp. | reverse complement strand
GCATCGCCACTGCTGTTTGAAACGGTAACACCGGTTATTGTTGTGGTGTTGGTTAGTTGTGGTTGCTTCTTGAGATTTTTTTTATAAACCGCCAAGACGCCAAGATCGCCAAGAAGAGAGGGTCTGGGAAGGAGAACTGAAAAATGAGGAATGGCGAACAGGAAATAAGTCGCGAGTGGTGGGTGGAGCGGTGGTTGGAACTGCTGGATAAGTATCGCTTTAAGAAGCGTTTGGAGCGGGCTCGCGTTTATGCTCGGCAGGGAAATGTGCTGAGCATTGAGTTTCGCGAGGGAAAGGTGCTGGCGAGGGTGCAGGGAACGGAGCCGGAACCGTATGAAGTTTCGCTGTTTCTTGACCGTTTTAGCGAGGAGCAGTGGGGTTATGTTATAGAAACGATGGCGGAGCGGGCGGTTTTTTCTGCTAAAATGTTAGCGGGGGAAATGCCGCAAAATATTGAGGAGGTGTTTACGAGAAATGGGCTGAGCTTGTTTCCGTTTGCGCTGGATGAGATCCGCAGCCGGTGCAGCTGTCCGGATAAGGCGAATCCTTGCAAGCATATTGGGGCGGTTTATTATTTGCTGGCAGATCGGTTTGCTGAAGATCCTTTTGTGCTGTTTCAGCTGCGGGGGCGAACTAAAGAGCAAATTGTGGCGGAATTGCGCCAGCTGCGGGGGAAGGTAGAGGGGGAGCTGGGGAGCTGGGGGGCTTCGGAGCTGGGGGGAATTCCGGCTTCACCGGTTTCTCTTGCGCAACCGGCTGTAAAGATTGAGGAATTCTGGCAGTATAGCGAGCCGCTAGAGCCTTCTTTGGTGGTGATTGCGCCGCCGCCAAGCAGCGGTACTGTTTTAGATGTCCTCGGTGCGATTCCTCTGGCATCCGAGGGAGCGGGAGGAACCGGCGCGGAGCTGGCGGTGATGCAATATTTGGATGCGGTGTACAAACAGGTGAGCCAGCAAGCTATTCTGTCGGCAATGGCTAAGGAAACTTGACAGCTAGAGATAACTTTCTAAACGCTTTTGGTAAACTTGATGGAGTAGAACGATTGCCGGTTCTGAGTGCCCCTCACCGGCATGCTTTAATGATGGCCACACCCCCGTTACCTTGTGTACCGCCAGCTCGAACCGGCCTGCTTCAATATCTTCTAAGGCTCCGTACTCGCGAAGCAATTCTATCGCCGCGAGGTCTTGATTGGCTGGGCTAAAGTCGGGAGCGCCAATTTTTTTGGCGATGCGGTCCCAGGTGGAGCTGAGAAACAGGTAGCGACCGGCGGCGTCGGCACAAAGCTGCTGTCCGTAGCGCAAGCCACATTTTTGCTCTCGGGGATGGTCGTGGAAGCCTGCAAACTGGGTGCCGGTGTACTGGGTGCGGTAATTGGCTACCTCGTCAGTGCCTTCCGCCCAAGCGATGGTGTCGAGAAAAGCTTTAATGCGGGCATTTTTGACTGACTGTTCTATGGGAGGTGAAAATATCTCCTCCCACTTCAAGGCTATCTCGCTGCTTATCGGTGCCCAGGTAACGGCGCGGGAGGCAGTCAGGAACAGCCCAAAGCAGACGCCTAAACTCAACCACAATCGCAAAGGGGGGTGATATTTCAGGCTCGCCGGCGGCTTCTTTCGTCGGGGTGGTGGGGCGGTTGGGGGCTCGTGTTTGGGAATGTTAACCGACTTTGCGCCGGTGCGGCTGCCAAAAGCCAGGAGGGACAATACCGCCGACACGGTTCGCGCTATTGTTTGGGGTGCTATTCCCCGTGAAGTCAGGGAAGTGGCAAACGCCTCCACATCGGCTTTGGTCACCTCTGCCAGGGGTTTGCGCACGAAGTCCCGGAACTGTTTGATTATCAGCCAGTGAGAGCGCCGCCGCCCGGGAGGCTTTTGCTGCAACCACTGGTGAATCAACTCGGTGTCAGAACCGCCGGCGCTGCTGTTTGTGAGGGGTGGTTGGGCTGTGCGCATCACTGATCTCCTGATGGCTGTTTACCTAAGGTTTTTAGCAGGTCTTTACAAGTTGCCGCCTTGGGGAAATCCACGCCCGCAGTTGGCCACCCGCACCGGTAGCGTAGCGATGCGCGTCAGTGCATTGACGCCTGCTTGAGTTGGCGGCAGGGGGCTGGCGATTTCTACGATTGGTTTCAATCCCGTTTCCGGGATTCAGCTGGCCAAACATCTTCTCCTCCTACCCCCTGCTGAAATCATTGTCGCATTGATATGGGCTTCTTTGCACAATCGGGATGCTCCCTTTTATTGCACCGCTGGGATGATATCGCTCGGATTGGCTCTCTCAGCTGGCACCGCCGGCGATCGGCCACCGGCATTGCTGTTGGGGATTGAAATCAACTGCACGCCACAGAGCGCTCTCGCCCGCACCGGAAAAGCCGGTGTGCCCTTGTGCCTCTCTCCCAAATGTTAAATTTTGTAAAAGGTTTTTTCTCTCCCCCACTTTTCACGCCTGCTGTGCTAGGGTAATCAGTGAGAGTGAAATTCGGTTGCAGCGTTTGTTTTTAGTATTGATAGGCATTTCCCTTTTAGTATGGACAGGCTTCTCTCCGAAATCTCAACCTCTACACCTATTTGATTTTGGAGACAATCCATGTCTATTTATGTAGGCAATCTTTCCTACGAAGTTACTCAAGAAGACCTGAGCGGCGTGTTTGCAGAATATGGTTCTGTAAAGCGGGTTCAGCTACCCACAGACCGCGAAACAGGTCGTGTGCGCGGCTTTGCTTTTGTGGAAATGAGTACCGAGGCTGAAGAAACGGCAGCCATTGAAGCGCTTGACGGTGCTGAGTGGATGGGCCGTGACATGAAAGTTAATAAGGCCAAGCCCCGCGAAGATCGGGGTCCCTCGGGTGGTGGTGGCGGCAACCGTCGCAACAGCAACTACTCTCGCCGGTACTAAGTCCCACGGCGCAAGGCGCTCCGGCTTTTAGCCGCTTGATACTGGCTGATAGAAAAGCACGGGCCTCTGTGTGAGAGCCATCAGTCTCAGTAACTCAATTTAATCGAAAAAGGCTCGGGCAGCAATGCTTGAGCCTTTTTCATATCTTGGCCGCAGCCAGATGTTTTGAATCCCTGATATCACATCCGGTTGCATCAATTTTGTATATATATTGGTGTCGCGGCAGTTCACCCGCTATCAGGGGCGGGTTTACCCGATATATCTGCAGGGAGCAAAGTCGTGCCGGCAGGGGTTGGCCAAGGGCAGACAAGAATCAGCTGCTGTTGAGCGGTTTTGAGGGCTTCTGTGAGGACAGACCGGCTGCCGGTGCGGTCGTAAATTAACTCGCAGTCGTAGGGTTGGATGGATTGGAGAAGCCGGTTGATTTGAGCGCAGACGCGATAAATCGCGTCTCTACAAGATGTTTCAATCATGGGGGCGGCGATTGCTCGGATTTCGTTGCGCTGCTGCGCGAGGTCTATAGACTCAACTTCTCCCAACTGCTCACCGGCACCCTCGCCAATGACGCACAACTGAGCAAATCTGTCAACCTAATTTGCATCGACGGGAGCAAATTCATCGACCGGCACAACCCCGCCGCCAAAATCTACGCCGAAATGGTGAAAGCCGGCTGTCCCAAATCCGAGGATGGCACACCCAAAACCATGCCGGCTCTGCAAACCTATTGGGATTTGCTGGAAACCGACAAACGGATTGCCTTAGTCTTCTACGCAAAGCCCAATGCAGAAGAACCAAAAGGCTTTAGCGAAACCTTCCTGGATGCGCTGAGAAAATTTGACGGGGCGATTTGTCTGGTGAGCAAACAGCCAGAGAGCCGGTTGAAAAGCTTCTCTCCCACGCAGCCGAACTTGCTAGAAGATATTGTAGCATCGGGGCGAGAGGTAATCCTGGAAAATTTATGATGAGCGCACCTGTGAACGATAAAATAAGCCCCAAAATATATTTTACCGCACAGGAGGCTCCGCTTCCTTTTGGGCGTTCCCCGGCGGACCCTGGGAACAAGTGAAAACCTGATGGGGACTCTGCCACCTCCGTGAAAAAAGGATGGAAAAAGGATGGAAATGTCACCGGCTCTCCGATATAATGCTGTCACGCCCCAAATCGCCCTCGGAGCTAACTATGGACGTAAAAGCAGCCGTAGCCTTTGAAGCAGGCATTCCCTTAAGCATCGAAACCGTAAAACTCGAACCCCCCAAAGCCGGCGAAGTCCTCGTGGAAATCAAAGCCACCGGCATCTGTCACACCGACGCCTACACCCTCTCCGGTGCCGATCCAGAAGGCTTATTTCCCGCTATCCTGGGACACGAAGGTGCCGGCATCGTCGTCGAAGTGGGTGCCGGTGTCACCAGCCTCAAACCCGGCGATCGAGTTATCCCCCTCTACATCCCAGAATGCCGGCAGTGCGAATACTGCCTGAGCATGAAAACTAACCTCTGTCAAGCGATTCGCATCACCCAAGGGCGCGGCGTTATGCCCGACGGCACTAGCCGGTTTTCACTTGATGGACAGATGATTCATCACTACATGGGAACATCCACCTTTGCCAACTACACCGTACTCCCAGAAATTGCCGTCGCCAAGATTCGCGAAGACGCCCCTTTCGAGAAAGTTTGTTACATTGGTTGCGGCGTCACCACCGGCATCGGCGCAGTCATCAACACCGCCAAAGTCGAGGCGGGAGCCAATGTGGTAGTATTCGGACTGGGCGGCATTGGACTAAACGTTATCCAAGCCGCCCGCATGGTGGGCGCTAACATGATTGTCGGCGTCGATATAAACCCCGCCAAGCGAGCGATTGCCGAAAAATTCGGCATGACTCACTTCGTCAACCCCAAAGAAGTCGAGGGCGATTTAGTTCCCTACCTCGTCAATTTAACAAAAGGAGGCGCAGATTACAGCTTCGAGTGCATCGGCAATGTCAGTGTCATGCGCCAAGCTCTGGAGTGCTGCCACAAAGGCTGGGGCGTCAGCGTAATTATCGGCGTTGCCGGTGCCGGTGAGGAAATCCGCACCCGCCCCTTCCAACTCGTAACCGGGCGCATTTGGAAGGGCACCGCTTTCGGCGGTGCCAGAGGGCGCACCGATGTTCCTAAAATTGTTGACTGGTACATGGAAGGCAAAATTAATATCGACGATTTGATTACGAATGTCATGCCGGTCGAGCGCATCAATGATGCTTTCGATATGATGCACAAAGGCGAGTCTATCCGCACTGTTGTCACGTTTTAGGATAAGAAACCGAAGAAACCGGTTTTCTGGTGCTGGGGAAGCCCAAAATGGACTAACTCCCAAAAAAGAAACCCGGTTTCTGACCGTTCTAAGTAAAGCGATAAAGAATTAAACTCATGCCCACATCCCCCAAACCCATCAGCGAACTCCGTTGTTTCGGCGGTACAGTCGGCTTTTACAGCCATCCCTCAGAAACCTGTGCCGGCGAAATGCGATTTTCCGTCTACCAGCCACCCCTGGCAAAATCCCAGCCGGTGCCGGTGCTCTATTATCTCTCCGGCTTGACTTGCACAGAAGAAAATTTTATGATAAAAGCCGGCGCACAGCGATATGCCGCCGAAAACGGGTTAATGCTCGTTGTGCCAGATACCAGCCCTCGCAACACCGGCATTCCCGGTGAGAGCGACAGTTGGGATTTGGGCGCGGGTGCCGGTTTTTATGTGGACGCCACCCAGGAACCCTGGCGATCGCACTATCAAATGTACAGCTATGTCGTTCGCGAATTGCCGGCTATTATTGCAGAGCATTTCCCCGCACAGCCCGACAGACAGAGCATTTTTGGCCATTCTATGGGCGGTCACGGGGCGCTTGTTTGTGCGCTGAGAAACCCGCAGCAATACAAGTCAGTTTCAGCCTTCGCTCCCATCGCCGCACCGATGCGCTGTGCGCTGAGTCAGAAGGCGTTCACCAATTATCTGGGTTCCGATAAAGAAAGCTGGCGTCAGTACGATGCTTGCGAACTGGTGCTGAGTGCCGGTTACAATCGCCCCATTCTGATCGATCAGGGAAGTGCAGATCAGTTTCTAGCTTTCCAGCTATTGCCAGAGGCGTTTGAGCAGGCGTGCGCGACTGCCGGTCAGCCCCTGACTTTGCGCTTCCAAGAAGGTTACGATCACGGCTACTATTTCATTTCCACCTTTATTGAAGATCACATCCGCTTCCACGCGGCGGCTTTGTGGGGGTGATATAGCAGTAGGCAGTTAGGTTAGGACGTAGGAGAGGCGTTCCCTCCGCTCCCTATCCCTACTATAAAGTGAGATGCCCTGTCCTTAACTGACTGTCCATTGCTATAATTTGGAATTGGCATAGCAGTAGCGTTCCTCTTGGGGGAACGCACCGTAATTATGGGGGGTTAAGCTTGGCGGTTGGAAACCGCAGCTATACAGACAAAACCCGCCTGCGCGGGTTTCAAGAATTGCATAATTTCGCGCAGAAAGTAGGGTGCGTTCCGCGTCATCCCTTCTCGCACAGATAATGAGGTAAACTCGAACGCGGAACGCACCGCTGCAGGGGGGGGTGCGTTCCGCCTTATCGATTCGCTCTCACAAATAAAGGGTGCGGTCAGGCGGAACGCACCCTACTGGGAGGGGTTGGGAAGTATCAGTGCTGCTCTACCAGCACTTTGAATTGCTCAGTTTCAATGCGACCGGCTTGATAGAGGGTTTCGGCAATTTCTGAAATCTCCAAAACCGCATGCCCCCGGTAGCCATTCTGCCGCAGCCGGTCTTTGACTCCTTTTTCGTGGTCGATAAACACCACAATATCTTCCACATTTAGCCCAACGGATTGGAGTTTTGCCGCGCCTTCCATCGCACTATTGCCGCTGATCAGAATGTCATCCACGACCACAACCCTCTCTCCGGGATGGAAATTTCCCTCTACCAGCCGTTTTGCGCCGTGGGCTTTCACTTCCTTGCGCGGGAAAATCATCGGGCGGTTCAGGCGCAGGGCTAGCCCTGTTGCTGTGGGCAAAGATCCGTAAGGAATGCCGGCTATTCGGTCAAATTCGAGGTCTTTGAGAATGCCGGCGTAGGCGGTGAGAATTTGATGGAAGATTTGCGGCTGGGAGATGATTTTGCGCAGGTCGATGTAGTAAGGGAAAATGGCTCCTGAGGCTTGTACATGGTCGCCAAAGGTAATGCAGCCGATGTCGAAAAGCTGCAATATTAAGTCCCAGTGGGTGTTTTTTTGCAAAGAGCAAACATCCGGAAACCACAGTTCGCAGGCTGGACTTTCTTCCAGCACCCGCAGGCGCTGCTGGTTGATAGTGTTGCGCAAGGCAAACAGGGCCTCTGCCGGCTCGTCGCTCGCTAATATATGTGGGGGTGCCGGTAGGAGCAGTCCCTCGCCGTGAGGGTTTAAACCGGCAGCCAGGATTTGGGCCAAGTCTTGCTCTTCTGACCAGCCTCCGAGCACCAAAATCAGGCGTTCTGGCGCTGCAGCGCGGACGCGAGCCAAAATATCCGGTATCGCCGCGCCCACTTCCAGTCCCAGCTGTTCGGGGGTGCCCCAATTTTTTGCCGCTTCCACCATCTGCAAGTACAGGGGTAAGTCTGTTCCTGGATAGTGCTGCCACACCGGCGCGGAGAGATTTGCCGGCGCGCACATCACGAAGACGGCTTTATCGGGGTAAACCAAGAAGGGGGCGATCAGGTCTTGTCCAGGGTAGGGCGACAGGGTGCACGCATCGGCACGCCAGTCTTCAAACACAGTGCGGGCAACGACTGTGCTAGTGTTGATGTCGCTGTGCTTGGCATCGAGAATCACGGGGATGTGGGCGGGGATGGCGGCGAGGGTTTCCTGGAGCAATTCCAAACCCGGAGCGCCTAGGGCCTGGTAAAATCCCAGGGTGGGCTTGTAAGCGCAGACGAAATCTGCGGTTTCCCGGATGGTGTCTAGCAGCCACTCTCGCAAGCCACCCAGGAGGCTGTTGCTGTCCGAGCCGGTGCGGTAGCGCTTGGGCAAGCTGTCTGGATCGGGGTCGAGCCCCGCGTACAGCAAGCTCTGATTGCGCTCAATCGCTGAAAGCAATCGATCCGAGAATCTCATTAGTTTTTCTTATAGATACGACAAGGCAGTAGCTCCCAGCTTCCTTGTGAAGCAAGAGCGAAAGGGACGGCAAATGGGAGCCGGTGCTAACTCTGAAGAAATCTTAAAGGGTATTCGTCATATAGTAACCCAAGGTGTGCACCGAATGAGGCAGTCGGCAATCGAACTGCGCACACCGCCACATAATGAAAATTGTCCTGGAGGCGGGGCGAGCTGGTAGGGCTAAAGCCCAACTACAAACCTTTTCAAGGCAGGCGCACACCGCCACATAATGAAAATTGTCCTGGAGGCGGGGCGAGCTGGTAGGGCTAAAGCCCAACTACAAACATGGGCTAAAGCCCTACTACAAACCTTTTCAAGGCAGAGCCTGTAGGGGCGGGTCCCCGTGCCCGCCCCGTTCCCCGGCGCTCCGGGGTGGGCCAGAGTGCCCGCCCCGGAACGAGGGGAATGTCTGAAGCCGTAGGGGCGGCCCCCCGTGGCCGCCCTGACCCCAATGCCGGTCTGGACACCCCAACCGCTCAGGACTTGGCCCTTACTGGGAGCGGGGCTGGAAGTCCTATAAGTTTTCCTAAACAGAGAGTTTGTCGCGTCTCTACAACAGAAAAAAGCGCTCTCCGAAACGGGGGCCGCTTTTTTTTATCTTAATTTGCAATGAATGCAGTGTTGAAATACAGGGTTGATGCGAAACCTGACTTGCGCTCCCA
>CAZJNL010000141.1:2599-8763 GCA_964546515.1 uncultured Oscillatoria sp. | reverse complement strand
AGAGCCAGACAAACAGGAGAAAGCAAAAGAGAGCGCCCAACCGCCCCCTGTAGCCTTTCCCAAACCGGCAAGCCGGCGTTTCCTGGATTGGCTGGCGAGATATCCCTTTATTGAGCAGCAGAGCTCATCCGATTGCGGTGCGGCTTGCCTTGCCATGATCAGCCAGTATTGGGGAAAGCGGTTTACCCTCAACTACCTGCGCGAGCTTGCCGGTGTGGGCCGGTCGGGGGCTTCCCTCACGGGAGGGCTAGCCAAAGCTGCGGAAAGCTTGGGATTCCACGCCGTGCCGGTGCGAGCTTCCCTGAACAAGCTAGAAGAGCGGAAAAACCCCTGGATAGCTCACTGGGAGGGCATTCACTATATCGTTGTCTACCGCTGCAAGGGCGATCGCATCGTGATTGCCGACCCAGCAATAGGCAGACGCTCCATCTCGCGACAAGAATTTGTGGCGCACTGGAGCGGGTACGCGCTGCTGCTCGATCCCACGGATCGCCTGCAAGAGGCTGAATCTCAGAAAATCTCCCTGAGCCGGTTTGCCAGCGCCCTTGCCCCCTACCGGACTCTGATCGGGCAAATTATAGTTGCTTCCCTGCTGATCCAGGCTTTTGGCGTCATCACCCCGCTGTTCACCCAAATCATTCTCGACAAAGTAGTGGTGAGCAAAAGCTCCAGCAGTCTGAATGTCTTCGCCCTGGGGCTAGTGCTGTTTGGGGTGTGGAGCACCGGCTTAACCGCCACCCGACAGTACCTGCTGGACTATTTTTCCAACCGCTTTGATCTCACCCTAATTAGCGGCTTTATCAGCCACACCCTCACCCTGCCCCTAAAGTTTTTTGAATCCCGCCGAGTGGGAGACATCATCACCCGCGTTCAGGAAAACCAGAAAATCCAGCAATTTCTGACGCGCCAAGTTGTCCTGGCTTGGCTGGACATGCTGATGGGGGCTGCCTATATGGGGCTGATGGCTTACTACAACTGGCAGCTGACTTTGCTGGTGCTGGCTCTGATTCCTCCGATTGCCATCTTAACTTTGGTGGCGACTCCCCTGCTGCGGCGGGTGTCGCGGGATGTGTTTAATGAACAAGCCGGTCAAAACTCCTTGCTCGTGGAAATGCTCACCGGCGTCAGTACCGTCAAGGCGGCAGCTGCGGAGCGAGAAATCCGCTGGCGCTGGGAGCATCAATTTACCAGCTCCCTGAATGCGCGGTTTCGCGGCCAAAAACTGGCCAACTTCCTGCAAGCTGCCGGCGGCTCCATCAATAGCTTGGGGAGTGCGGCTTTGCTGTGGTACGGAGCTACCCTGGTGATTCAAGACCAGCTCACCATTGGCCAGTTTGTGGCCTTCAACATGATGATTGGCAAAGTGATCAGCCCCGTGCTGGCGGTGGTGAATCTCTGGGATCAAATGCAAGAAGTGACGATTTCGGTAGAGCGGCTCAATGATGTTTTTGAAGCCCAGCCCGAAGAGACTCCCGGACAGCAAATGCTTAGTTTGCCCCGGTTGCGGGGGGAGGTGCGGTTCGAGAATGTCACCTTCAGCTACAGCCCGCAACAGGAGCGCAATACGTTACAGAATATTTCCTTCGAGGCGCGTCCGGGACAAACTATTGCTATTGTCGGTCGCAGCGGTTCGGGAAAGAGTACCATGGTCAGCCTGCTGCAAATTCTGTACCGCCCAGATTCGGGCCGCATCCAGATTGACGGGCACGATATCCGGCTGGTTTCTCCGCAATCGTTGCGTTCGCAAATGGGCGTGGTGCCGCAAGAGTGCTTCTTGTTTTCAGGAACTATTCTGGAGAATATTACCTTATACCGGCCTGAATTCACGCTGGAGCAAGTCACCGAGGTGGCCAAACTGGCGGAGGCGCACGCATTTATTCAGGACATGCCTTTAGGATACAGCACCAAGGTGGGCGAGCGGGGTTCAATGCTTTCTGGCGGACAGCGACAGCGGATTGCTATTGCTCGCGCTTTGTTGGGAGATCCGAGGATTTTGGTACTGGACGAGGCGACGAGTTCTCTGGATACGGAATCGGAAAGGAGATTCCAGCAGAATTTGGAGCGTTTGTCGCGGGACAGGACGACGTTTATTATTGCCCACAGGCTCAGTACAGTGCGCAATGCGGACAGCATTTTGGTGCTGGACAGGGGGGTTTTGGTGGAGCAAGGAACTCACGGTGAGCTGATGGCGCGGCGAGGGCTTTACTATCACTTAGCCCAGCAGCAACTGGATCTGTAATCGTACAGAAAACCTGACCAGTAGTTGCCCGGTTAAGAAAGCCGATTTGCTGAAAAGGCCAGGGTTCTGAAAGGGGCCATGTTGCGCCTGGAAGGGCAGATCGGTGTCTTTCCCCAACCCAGCTTCATCAAAACTTTAAAAAAGGGCAGTAACCCGTTAAGTTTTAGCCCGCAATTTTAAAGATTCTGTAAAGTAGGTCACAAAACTGCCAAAGTGACAGCAAAAGTAGTAAATTTACTTTAGACGATTCCAATCCGTTGTGCGTCCATCAGAGGAATTCTGTAAAAATATTAAAATTTGCCCTTCGCGGGAAGGCTGGGGGAAGGACAGCGGAAAGGTCAGTGGGTGGCAATCCTAATAGAGTCAAGAGTGGCAGGTTTCGATTAGGAAAGCGCCAATAACTCTGAATTAAGGAAGAGTAGGAGATCATGAACACTAGCTTCCGAAACCGTTTCGTAACAGCCAGTCTTTTGGGTGCGGCGCAGGCAAATGCCTCCAGTCAGGAGGGCGTTTTGGATGAGCCGGCGGCTTCCGATGGGCGCAATCTCTGTTCGGACTTGGAGGGCGATTTTTGTTCCGATGCTTCTGGGGAAGGAGCTGCGATTTATGGGGGTATAGCTTCTGCGGTAAGTGCACCCCAGACACCGGCTTTTTTGCCAGAACAATCCCCGCCAGAAACTCCCCAGAAAGCGGTTGCGCCGGTGGGGAATTGGTCGCCCTCGCTGCAGAGTGTGCTGGATCAGCCACCTTCGTCTTTTGCCTTTCGGGTGATGCTGGGGGGTATGGCTTTCTGTGCTGCTTTTGCAGTTTGGGCGTGGGTGGGGCAAATTGAAGAGGTGGGACAGGCTCGCGGACAGCTGGTGCCTAAAGGTGAGGTTTATAAGATTAACCCGGTGGAGCTGGGCAAGGTGGCCAGTGTGCAGGTCTTGGAAGGCCAGCCGGTGAGTGCCGGTGCGGTGCTGGTGGAACTGGATACTCAGCTGGCTGCCGGTGAAGTTCAGCGTCTGGAGGAGCAACAGAAGTCTTATTCGGTGGAGTTGAGCCAGAAGCAAACGCTGCTGGAAAAAGCGCGTCTGGAAGTCGGAACTCGTGAGGCGATTGCGGCGGCGGAGATTCAGGCTCAAAAGGCGGCGCTGGCGGCGGCTAAGGAGAAAGCGACTACGACGGCGCAACTGCTGGCGCAACTGAATTCGCAAGCTGCGGCGCATCAAGCTCGCATTGACCGGCTGCAACCGCTGCAGGCGACGAACCAAGAACTGCAGGCGCAATTGCAGGGAGACGCGGTTGCGGCGTCTGAGAGATTGCAGCGGCTGAAACCGCTGGCTGGCACTAATGAGGAGTTGCTGGCGCAACTGCAGGCTGATGTTGACGCCGCCAAGGAGCGGGTTGAGCGCCTGAAACCGCTGGTGGAACAGGGTGCTATTGCCAAAGAGCAGCTGGATCAAGCAGAGCAAACCCTGCGGGATCGTATTAGCGCGATTACTAGAAACAAATTGGAAGAGGGGACGAGTTTGAAGGAACAGCTGTTTCAAGCTGAGCAATCTCTGTCGCAGGCGACGCGGGCGATCACGCAAAGCCAGTTGCAAGAGGGTACGAATTTGAAAGAGCAGCTGTTTCAAGCTGAGCAAGCTTTGCGCGACAGCCGGCAGTTGATGACTCAAACGGTGGGCGAAGCTGAGGGAGCTAAAGCGGAAGCTGACAGGCTGAGTGCGGTGCTTTTGAGCAAGCAAGCGGAGGCGCGACGGACTCAAATCGAGTCGCAGCAGCAGGTGCAGCAGCTGGAAGTTGAGCTGACTCAGTTGAAAGCGAAAATTGCCGAGACGCAAACTCTGCTGAGCAGCGCTAAGGCAAAGCTGAAGGACAGATTTTTGACTGCGCCGACGGATGGGGTGGTGCTGTCGCTGAATGTCACCAAACCTGGGGAGGTGGTGCAACCCGGTCAAACGGTTGCGGAGATTGCGCCTAAGGATGCGCCACTGGTGCTGAAGGCGAGTTTGCCGAATCAAGAGGCGGGTTTTGTGAAAACCGGCATGGATGTGAAGGTGAAATTTGACGCTTATCCTTATCAGGATTATGGAATTGTCCAGGGGAAGGTGACTTCTATCTCGCCGGATGCCAAACCGGATGAGAAGCTGGGCGCTGTCTACCGGGTGGAAGTGAGTTTGGAGCGCGACAGTCTGAAAGGCGCTGGCAAAACTGCTTTTAAGGCGGGTCAAACGGCCTCTGCAGATATTGTGATCCGCCGCCGCCGCATTGCGGATGTGTTGCTTGAGCCAATCAAGCAACTGCAAAAGGGCGGTATTGATTTATAGAACTCCGTTGAATAATCAGGGAAACTTCTCATGCCTCAGCCATTCTCTAGCAAAAAAGTTGACAGGTCGATCTCTGCCGAGCAAGTTCAGCAGATAGTGGTAGCCATCAAGGAACGGAAGTATTCTTGGGCTTGTGTTTTGATGCTGCGGTTTGCCGGTCACAACCCGTTGCAGTACATCCCTTACCGGACTTACAACCGGCTGCTCAAGGAAAACGAGGCCGGTGAGGAGTCAGATGAGGAATTGAGGGGAAAGTCCGCCAGCCACCCCCTGACTTCTAGCGAATGTGTCCCAGCCGGTATGTCACAGTTTCGCGCCGGTGCTTCAGCAAGAGCTGTCAGAGCGATGATTTAGACTCGGTTCGGGAGTGCCGGCGATCGTTGCCTATTTGTGATCTAGATCGCACGCCGCGCTGCTGTCCTGGGTGAAGATTGATTCAAAATTGGATTTTTAGCCCCAGCATCCCGCACACCCCGCTCTACTTGCCGGTGCGTTTGAGGGCGTCGGGCATTTAGTCAGCTGTCACGCTGTCATATTATGTCCGGCAGGGCTACGTCGGGAACGCGATTGTGGCCAGTTGAGGGAGGGCTTTGGGACAGCCGGTATAGGCGATTGAACTGCCTTTACAGAAGCTTTACAATTTAACGCTTATTAGCTGCCTAATTTAAAGTTTAGATGAATTAGGCAGGCTATTCTTTTTGAGACTTCTATAAATAATTAGATAATAAGAGGCTCCGGGGGCTATACAAAGTTTTTATAAACAAACCTGCCATTTTGGCAGAATCCCTATTGACAGCGCGAGTCGGGTTAGCTATGTCGAGATAAACTTGATAATTCGGCGAGTGCCAGAATTATAATGTAAAGTTTTTATGAATTAGGTCGGCTATTCTTTGTGAGGCTTACAGAAAAGATGGCTGAAAATAAGTCTGGGTGAGGGATACAGCGTTTTTTCAAACAAACCTGCCAAAATGGCAGACTACCTCTAGACAGTTCGAGTGGGGTTCGCTAGTCTATATATAGAGAGGGCAAACAAAGAAATTTGGTTCCCTGGATTTGAAAAGATTGTGTACTCACAAGGAGAGTTTTATGTTGATTCGCGATTTGTCACAACTGGAAGTCGTTTCGGAAGAAACCCAAGTTGAAGGCGCTGGAAATGCCTACGCTCAAGCGGGAGCTCTGTCATCTGCATATGGTTATGGTTCCTACACCTCCAGTTCAACCGGCACGATAACCTCCGCTAATTACTACTCTGCTTTCTCGGCGTCTGGCTCTTCTTCTTCTGCCTCTTCCGGCTGGTACTATTACGGGTATCCCTACTACTACTAAGGTTTTCCGGTAGTGAGCTGCAGATAAGTCGCTGCGGGCGAAAATCAATTTCTACTCAGCCTGCGGTGCGGGGAGTTGACAGAACCAACACTTAATAGTCCTCCCCATTACCCATCCCTTTTGAAATTTTCGAGAGAAAGTCATGATTATTCGCGATTTGTCACAACTGGAAGTCATTTCTGAAGAAACCCAAGTTGAAGGCGCTGGAAATGCCTACGCTCAAGCGGGAGCGCTGTCATCTGCATATGGTTATGGTTCCTACACCTCCAGTTCAACCGGCACGATAA
>CAZJNL010000141.1:0-2499 GCA_964546515.1 uncultured Oscillatoria sp. | reverse complement strand
TACTACTACTAAGGTTTTCCGGTAGTGAGCTGCAGATAAGTCGCTGCGGGCGAAATGGGTAGCATTTTAACAAGCCTGCAGCGATTCATGCTAAAAGGAGAAAATTAATGAGCTTAGGAATTGTGGATCTGGATTTCTGCGAGAGTGTTCTTCCCAGTAGTGAAGTCAACGGCGGACTTATAGTTTCAGCCGCCGCTGATGCTAGCGCCAGTGCGGCTGCTAGTGCGAGCGTTCGGGTGTATGCTTATTATAACAATGGTTACTCCAACTATGGGGTGTCCACCGGCATTGCTGGCTCCTACAGCCAGGGAGTAGCTAGCGCTTACGGCGTAGGTTTTATTGCATCCGCCTCAACCGGTACGGGAGCTAGCGCTTATACATACGCTTGAAAGCTTCCTGGTACAGGGGTGACAGGTGTTGAGAGTAAGGGATACCTATTCTCACCTTTGCCACAAAACTAACCTAATTTTAGCATCAAATTATTCCAATTTAGGCTAAAGCGGGCTAACTGACCGGCCCGGGGTTAGCCTGATAGCGACTGGTTATCACCTCAGGGGTAAAACAACACCCCTGACTATTCCTCATGTCACATCTGGGGGATTTCCCAAAAGACTGAACCGGCAGCATCAGAGATGAAAATAAAGCTATGATTAATCTTTCCAGAGCCTCCATTGAGCCAAATGACGTGCTTGCCTTGCTGAAAAGAGACATCCAATTCAAGGAAGTCTCTCAGAGAATTCTGCACAAAAAACTCATAGAAAAAGTCGCTCGCGAAAGAGGCGTAACCGTTACTGCGGAAGAAATTGAAGCGGAGGCGAATCGCCAGCGCTGTGAAAAACGTTTGCAGAGGGCTTCGGACACCCTAGCTTGGCTAGCTGACCAAATGATGACGGCGGATGACTGGGAGGCTGGGATTCGCGCTCGCCTGCTGGCGAAAAAACTGGCTGATTATCTGTTTGCCAAAGAAGTTGAAAAGTTCTTCGCCCAAAATAAGCTGGATTTTGAGCAAGTCTTGCTCTATCAAATCCTGCTGCGAGATGAGAGGCTCGCCCGGGAACTGTACTATCAAATAGAAAATCAGGAAATCAGTTTTTATCAAGCGGCTCGCCTTTATGACATTGATGAGCGCCGCCGGCTGCAGTGCGGTTATGAAGGCAAGCTGTGCCGGTGGGCGGTGAAGCCGGCGATTGCTGCGGCTGTATTTACCGCCCCCCTGGGAGAGCCAATCGGTCCTCTGCGCACGGAACAGGGGTATCACCTGCTGATGGTTGAGGAGTTTATCCCCGCTCAGTTAACCCCGGAAAGGTATCAAGAGATACTTAATCGGATGTTTAACCAGTGGCTGGAAAGTGAGTTGAACTACCATCTCAGTAATGAGAGCTTGAATTCAACAAAAATAGCTGTGCCGGTGTAATGATATTATATCAATTCCGGTGGCATCCTTATTGCAAAAATCTTGTGGGTACGCGATTTATCGCGTCTCTCTACAATGCCGTTGCAACCGTTCATGATATCAGTACAACAACGGTGCTACCGGACATGATATGACAGCAGTTTTCAATTGAATGAAGTAGAAATATCTGCAACGCCGCCCAGGGCCACACCCCGTAGGGCAGGCGGGACGCCTGCCCTCAAGGACAGGCAAGATGCCTGTCCTACGGGGGTAAGGCAGGCAGCATTTTTATTGGATAGAATTGCAGTAGGGTGCGTTCCGCAAAGAGGAACGCACCCCACTAACCGCTAGGAGGAAAAAATGAAACACTATAGAGTCTTCACCCACCGGCTAACGTCCCCAGATGGAAAAGTTATTGCAGAGGCAAAAAGCGCCGCCTGCGCCACCGGCAATGGCGAAAGTACAATCCGCCAAACTGTTACCGTCAAAATTGATGCGTCTGGAAACAGTTGCAGCAGTAGCTCAACTTCTCAGAGCGTGTCCGGTTAATTGCCCATAATTTATTTATCCCACCGCTCTGTAGGGGCGGGTTCACCCGAAATGTATCGGGAAAGCGCCGGATATTGATAAACCCGCCCTTACAAAATTCCTATTTTACGCCGCCCCGGCACTCTCTCCCAATTGCTCTTAAATATCTTTTTAAGATCCACCCCCGCTCAAATGCCTACCGGCTGGAATCTTCCCCAGTTGCGGCGAGCTGCAGTTGCCCGAAACCCGTAGCTTTCCTGCTGACTTTTCTCCCCACCCACATGAGCAGAAGCAACAAGGGTAAAGCCAGCCGGACTGAAGGTTCTGGGACTTGTACCTGGGCCTGATTTTCCTTAAATTCGACTAAAGTCAGCTGAATTTGACTGTCGAAACTGCGCTGATACCAACCCTCAAAGGCAGCCAGAGCTAATGATTCTGTGTCTGTATAATTCAGGCTTGTATCGGAAGTGTAGTTAATCTTGTCGCTACTTTGCCAGTCCAGGAAATTATTGCCCGGTGTTGTTACCTGGCCTAATACAGAGAAAGAGTCAAGCAGACTTGCCGGCCCACCGTCAGTG
>CAZJNL010000140.1:0-8767 GCA_964546515.1 uncultured Oscillatoria sp. | reverse complement strand
AACGAAGTTTCTCGCCGGAAAGGGACCTGTTCTGCCACCCGCACCCGACCGGCAGAAGGATGGATCAGGCCGGTGAGCATTTTTAAGGTCGTGGTTTTGCCGGCACCGTTTGGCCCCAAAAATCCCACCACCTCGCCTGGTTCAATTTCAAAGGAAACCCCCTGAACTGCTCGCACCTCGCGGTAAGTGCGGCGCAGGAAGTGGCGCAACGTCCCCTTGAGTCCCGGTTCCTTGACCGCCACCGGATAGACCTTGCTCAGGTTATCAGCCACGATAATCGACATATTTTACCACGACAACACCGCTCGCTCTGCGCTTCGCAGATGCGATCCATTGTAATGGCACCGGCCATCGCTTTTCTTTGGGCTTTCCCAGCTGGCCCAGGCTAAATAATATATTACGGTTAATTGCTTTTTGAATAACCGCAGGCTTACCAGCATAAAAGCCCGACGTCAGGAGACACAACAGCACTGCGACCCGCCGCCGAAATTAGGAGTATTCAACCGAAATTCCTCCGCTCCAATCGGGGCTGGAGCCGGTGCGGGCAAAGGGCGTGTGGCCGTTAAGAGAAACTGGACAAACCGAGAGACGCCTAAAGGCAGAGGGAAATAGATCGGGGCGGGGAAGGCTTGGCGGGGTTTGAGCCACAGCCCGCACGCGCCCGCTCCCTCAAGCCTTAGGTGCCCCAGAAGCCTCCGGTAGCTCAAACTTGTAGCCGACGCCGCGAACGGTTTGAATCAGGGAAGGCAGGGTAGCATCGGGTTCAATCTTGCGGCGAATTTGGCCAATATGCACGTCCACCACCCGCTGGTCGCCGACATAATCGTAGTCCCAGACTTGTTGCAGCAGTTCATTTCTGCGCCAAACCCGATTGGGGTGCCGGGCCAAAAAATACAGCAAATCAAATTCCAGGGCGGTTAAGGGCACCATCTCACTGTTGAGTGTTACCTCGCGGCGCACCGGATCGATGTACAGCCCGCCGAAAGTGAGGCTTTGCAGTTCGTTGGCGGTGACGATCCGCCGGCGCTTCAAAATCGCCGCCACTCTAGCGGCGATCTCAACCAGACGGAAGGGCTTGGTGATGTAGTCATCCGCACCTTGGGAAAAACCTTGGATAATGTCAGCTTCGTCCGTGCGGCTGGTCAGCATCAGGACAAACACGCCGGTGCGCTGCTGCATTTCTCGACAGAGCTGATAGCCGGTGGTGTCCGGCAAGTTGACATCCAGAATCACCAGCTCGGGATTGAGCTGCTCAAACAGCTCTAGGGCGCTCTTACCGTCCGAGGCAGACTCCACTTCATAGTTTTGCTTGCTCAAAAAGCGATGGATTAAATTCCGGATTGCCGGGTCGTCATCAACGACAAGAATCTTGGCAGGGGCCATGTCCACAACCTTGCTCTAACAAATGGGCAAGAAAGATTCGTCAGACCGATGGCTTTCGCCAGGTTAAGCCCTGGCAGCAATCTGCGCAACCGTGAGGGAAATAGCCTCCCCCCACAGTCGTTTATCCAGCATTTTAGAAAATTATCGGCGAGGAACCAAGCGGTCAACCATCTTAACCTACCGGCACGAGACTGGAACTCGTGTCAGGAGTTGAGCGCCACGACTTGTAACTTTTTGTTAGCTATTCCTTAAATGAGAGGGGCGTGACTCAGCCGTGTATAGAGCCGCTCCCATACTACCATAACTTAAAATATTCTCAGACTCAACCTCGAAAAAGCCGTGCGCTCGCAGCGAAAATATCCAAGAAAGAGGGCTGCAACACTACTAAAGCAGAATTGTGCAGTCAGCTTTGAGTCAGGCTATCCCCCTCCCCCCCTTTCGGGAATGAGTTTTTCAGAAAAGGGGTTTTGAAGAGGGGGAGAGGGCGGGCCGAACCCCCTCTGGGCATGGGGGGCAAGGGGAGAATTGACGTTAATATAAGCGTTTTAGCCTCCAGGCCCCACCGCCTCCTGAAGACTTGGATAAAAAACCTGCCCCCTCCTGCCCCCTCCTGCCCCCTCCTGCCCCCTCCTGCCCCCTCCTGCCCCCTCCCCCCGACGCCATCCCGTATATCCGTTACATTCTTTTGGCAATACGCTAACGGTCTGCTATTTTTAATCTTAACATTTTGTTACGTTCTCTGACTCGTGACCGATCGCAATAACACAAAGTTTACAACCGGAGACGAAAGCAGTCGCCTGGGCGGGGGGGACAGGTCAATTAGGGAGGATTCCACATTGACAAAAATATGATCGCCGGGAAAGAGGGGGTCTGGGTAGGGGCAGAGAAAAAACCGGCAGCCTTTCGCCCTGGCTGTTCGGTACAGTTGCGGGCATAGGGACGCTCGCTGCGCCCGACGGCCAAGGAGCAGGAGGGCGTGCCGGTGCTGTGCGGACTATCATAGATTCCTATAAGCTTTCAGGCATTGCAACATGGTAGACTGGTTATTTGCCAGGGGAGTCAAAGAACTGACGGGCTTTGTCTCAGGAGCAATTAGCGCCCTTGGGGTGGCAAACCCCCGGCATGTTTGAATTTTTGTATCGCTGCTCAGCCCGCCGTTTAAGCGCCAGTATGATTTTGAAGACAACCCCCGGATCGAGGCACTTGTGGGGATTGTCGTTACCCTCACCACCCCGAAACGCAGCCGCTGCTGCAAGACCGGCTAGCCCACGACCCAGATCAGAAGGTGCGCGAGGAAAGCCAGCCAGCCGCTCAAACAGTTAACAATTGAAAATTAAAAATTAAAAAAGAGGGCGGGTTAGTCCGGGAGCGGTTTTAATTTTCTTGACGATCCTTCACGGTGGCGGTTCAAAGCTCTTGACTGATAGGCGCTACCCTCGCCGCCCGGGCGTGCCCTCTCAGATCGCGTTTTGTTGATTGCCGTAATTTGGAAAAGCAGGTGTGCGAGGTCGCGGTGGTTCTGAGAGAAATGAATTAGGCGCAATCAACCGGACTTTTTTTTAGGATACCAGCCGGGGAGACGCCGAAGTGTGATGCAGTTAAATTGCTTTTTATTATTTCTTAATAAAACAGCGGGGGCGAGACGCTAGAAGCGGGGAGCGGGAGAGAATGGATAATGGCTAGAAGAAAAGGAGGGGATTCTCGTGCGAGTCAAACGGCTTTTAGAGGAGTTTCTAGTGAATAGCATGCGCAATAAAGAGGAAAATTAGCAGCGTGATGACCTCTGAGCCCCCAGAGATGAAAGTACCTTGGGTAGCGCCAAGGTGCCGCCTGACTTGGCCCATAATAGAAATGACCGCAAGTGGCAAACATGAACATCACCGCCTTCCAGAAAAATACCCCCCTGATCCTGATAGTGGACGATGACAGGACGACGCGGAAAATCCTGCGTCGGGCCATAGAACAAGAAGGGTATCAGGTCGCAGAAGCCAGTGACGGTGCCGAAGGGTTAGAAGCCTACGCGCTTCTCAACCCAGATATGGTGCTGCTCGATGCCAAAATGCCGGTGATGGATGGCTTTACCTGCTGCAGCAAATTGCAAGCCACTAACGGCGGTAGCCGCACGCCGGTGCTGATGATTACTAGCCTGGAAGACGAAAAGTCCGTGGATCGAGCCTTCGAGGCCGGTGCCACCGATTACATCACCAAGCCCATCCACTGGGCGGTGCTGCGTCTGCGCGTGCGGCGGCTGCTGCAAGAACGACAGGCGGAGGCAGAAATTCTCAAGGCGCTGCAGAGAGAAAAAGAACTCTCTGACCTCAAATCCCGCATTGTCAGCATGGTGTCCCACGAGTACCGCACCCCGCTGACCGCCATTTTGTCGTCTGCTGAATTGCTGGAATATTGCGGAAACCAGTGGAGCGAGGAGAAAAAACTCGAACACCTCCACCGCATTCAAGCCGCCGCTCAACACCTGAGCGATTTGGTGGGCGATATGCTGTGCATCAGCCAAGCCGAAGCGGGAAAACTGACCTTCAAACCCGCCCCACTGGATCTAGAAACATTTTGCCGCCATTTGGTGGCCGAGGCCCAACTCACAGCCAGTCCCCAGCACCAAATCATTTTTGTTTGCCAGCAACCTGAGATCACCCTTCCCCGCGCCGTACTTGATGAAAAACTCCTGCGGCAAATCTTGAGCAATTTGCTCTCTAATGCCATCAAGTATTCTCCCAACGGTGGCTCTGTGCGGTTGGAACTCACTTGGGAAAACGATGCAGCTATTTTCCGCATTTATGACCGAGGCATTGGCATTCCACCAGCAGACTTCGGGAAACTGTTTAATGCCTTCAGCCGGGGCAGCAATGTCGGCACCCTCCCCGGTACAGGATTAGGGCTAGCAATTGTTAAACGGTGTGTGGAGTTGCACGGCGGCAAAATTGCCGTAGACTCGCAAGTGGGAGCCGGCACTGCAGTGACGGTGACGCTGCCACTAATATCACCTCGGCTTGATTAATTGGCGAGCGAGCAGTAGGGTGCGTTCCAAGGGGCGCACGAACACTAATTCCACGGTGGACTCAAGGGCGCGGAACGCACCCCACCTCTGGTTGAAATCCCCTGGCTTATATTGAATCTGGGGCACTATCTCTTGATACACCTGCTGCCGCTTGCCCGATGTCGGTTGCTCTGGCGACGGCGGCCAGGGCGGTGGCTGAGGGGCAAACGCCGATCGGGGCGCGGAATTGTTCAACTGCCCTCTTATGTTGAGCGGGCGAAAGATTTCCAACCGGCGGGCGTTTAAGCGCCGCAGCATCTCCGGATAAAGCTGCTTTATCCGCTCCGCCACAAGTTGGGCGCTGACAAAAGGGTTCGCCTTCAACTGCAGCAAATAACCATCCTCCCTGGATTCAAAAGATTGCACCTTCAGGGTGAGGGCGTTGCACATTCGTGGGATGATAGATTTGTCAGGCGGGGACCGCACGGAGACTGCCCTCCTGCCTGCAACTACAGATATTTCGGGGCAACTACAGGGGGATTGCCCCTACCGTTTCATCCCCACATTGTGCACCGTCAGGGTGAGTTAGTGGCTTTCCGGCTCCACTTAAGCTAGCGCCAACACTAAAACCTGCCAGTTGGCAGCTTCTTTGAACGCAACTCCCACGATTGACTCCTTGACTTGCCGGTGCCGGCCCAACTCTCCAGGCTCAAAATCACGACCGGCTGGGGAGCGCTATTTGGGGCTTTTGGTGGCGTAGTTGAAGTCAGTAAAGACATACCGGCAATCCACCTTTGAGAAATCGACTAATTCCAGGTGCCAGTTGTGGGTGCAACAGCCGGTCAAAATCGCTCCATCCAGATTGGTGCGGCAGCCGGCTCTCCAGTAAATAAGCGTCTCTCAAATCCGCTTCACTCAAGGTGGCGTCTCTCAGATAAAGTCTGAGCGCAACAGGTAGGCATCTTGCAGGTTGGCTCGCAGTACATGGGAGTTTTTAAAGCAGGTTTTCCGCAGGTAGGCTGCGGAGAGCAACAGTGTGGGGTGCGTTCCCCCCTTTAGACACCGGCGTGGGAGTGGGGTGCCTGGGGAGAGGGAACGCACCCTGCCATCTGCGATTGCCGGTGGAGTGTCTCACCCGTTGCGCACCGGCGGCTTTTGGGGTGATCGCTTTCCGCGCCCCAAAGGCAGAAAACGCCGGTTAATCTAGTTTATAACTGTAGCAGTACCGACAGCTTCGGCAGCTGCTTGGGCACGAGGGTGTATCGCAAAATATCACACCCTGTTACAATTGCGGTAGGATTGACCCTATAGAATACTCCTATGAAGCGCACTCTCAAATGGCTCTCTATTATTACTGCCGCTGTTAGCATTGGCGTTCAAGTGCCGGTTTGGGCTGAGGGCAATGACGCTGCAGCGCCGGCTAAACCAGAGCCGGCGACTTCTCAGCCGCAGGCACCGGCTCAGAATAACCCAGAAACGCCCAGCTTACCCGCTCCGGCAACTTCAGACAAACCGGCACCGACTCAACAAACCCCAGCTACGCCCACAAAACCCGAGCAGGCAACTTCAGACAAACCGGCACCGGCTCAGAATAACCCAGCTACGCCCACAAAGCCCTCGCCGGCAACTCCAGAAAAGCCGGCACCGGCTCAGAATAACCCAGCTACGCCCACAAAGCCCTCGCCGGCAACTCCAGACAAACCGGCACCGGCTCAGTCTGGGGATTTGCTACAGTTGCTGAACCGAGGGCGGTATCTGGCGAACAGGAAACAGTACGAACAAGCGCTGGCGATTTACGAGCAGGCGCTGAGTCTCAAGCCGGATTCAGTTGTGGCTTTAACCGGCAAGGGGGCGGTGCTCGGAGAGTTGAGCCGGTACGACGCCGCGATTGCCGCTTTGCAGAAAGCTACGGATCTCAAGGCTGATTACTCTTTGGCTTGGTTCCAGCGAGGGGTGGTGCTCAAGGAAATGAACCGCAACGAAGAGGCGGCGCAGGCGTTTGACAAGGCAATTCAAGTCAATAATGAGTGGGGCGGGGAAACTCTAGAAGCGGCTTGGAGTCAGAAAGGTTCGGTGCTGTGGAAGTTGGGGCGCAAAGAACAAGCGCTGGCAGCTTTTGACAAAGCGACTGGCATCAATCCGCAATTTGCGCTGGCTTGGTACAATCGCGCTACAGCTTTATTGCAGTTGGAACAGTACGAAAATGCGATTGAAGCTTATGACAAAGCCTTGCAAAGCAGGGGTGAGTGGGGAATGAACATCGGCCCTTCTAATGCGTGGTACAATCGGGGCGTGGCGCTAGAACAGCTACAGCGCTACGAAGACGCGATCAATTCTTATGACCGAGCGCTGAGAATTACTCCCAATCACCTGAAGGCGAGAGAGCGGATAGCTGCTTTGCGCAGCCGGTTGCAGCGCTAGGGGTATTTTGCATTTTAGATGTTGGATTGGGGCTGAATCCGGGCACAGGCTCGACGCCTGTGCAACGTCAAGGAAGGCGCAGGCGGGGGTGTGCATCGAAAGAGATTTTAGCGTGGACGGGCGGGCAGCCGTTTCTGACTCAAAAGCTGTGTCAGCTTGTGCTGAATTTCCCCTCACCCCCCTAGGCACCCCTCTCCCACAAGGGGAGAGGGGGGAGAAACTATCTTGGATAAACCCGCCCCACCCCCCGGCAAAGTGTGCGCCCGCGAGGAACGGCAATCGCGCCATCTTTAATATATGCAAATTAAATGCCAATATTTCTGAGCCGCCGGCACGAGCAGGGGCAATGGCGGGGAAGCCCCATCTGGCACTCGACTTGCCACCGGCCCCTTGACAAAAGGCACAGTATGTCGTACAATCACTTGGCTGGGGGGACAGGAGAAATGCGGTGTGCCGGTGCGGCAACTCCGCCCCTACTTTCAAGGTGCCGGTGGCTATTTTTCAGTCACGACTTCTCCGGCGCCAGGACAACTTTTGACCGTTGCGCAATTAATACCGGCAAATCCTTATGAACGACATCCCAAACCTCGCTTAAATCCACTTTATCATACTCTTGTAAAATTCGGTTACGCATCAAAATAAAGGGGATATTAGACAGGTGGATGCGAGTTTCTTCAGAAAGGCGTCGCTCCGCCTTGCCCATAATTTCAAGCCGGTGAAGCATCTTGCAACTGGGTGTCCTGCAAAAATCTTGAGAGGCCCGGATACATAGCTCAAAGCTAGTCTTGCAGAGATGAGAATATCCTGCAAGTAATGCAGGTCGCGAAATCGCATAAATCCCCTCAAGTGATGTTATATGTCGGCATGTTCAATACGCGGGCAGATATATGTTACCCCAATGTTCGCTGCCGGTAAGAAAGCCATGAAAGTGCGTCACTGCGAATCTAGAAACCCGGTTCCTTTAAAAAACAGGGTTCTAGACCTCGTAACGCCCCAGCGTCATTCTTCTAGCGGAGGTCTGCTAACTAAGAACCAACAACTGACAACTGATTATATCACTTCCGCCGGCAAGGACGCTATCCCGTCCCCGAGGGTAAGAAATTGTTAATTTTCCCCCCAGATCCCAGACCCGATTCAAGGTCTGCAACTAGGGGCGGGGGCGGGTTTACTAACATCCTTCGCGCTCGCTATAAACATTTCGGGTTCACCCGCCCCTACGGAGGGGAACCGGCCCCCTACCAAGCAATCCTAAGAGTTCAGATGCAACCGGCAGCGAAATCGCGCTCCGCGCTGATTAAGGCAGCCAGCGAGGGCGGACACCGGCAAAGGGCAGCGGAACCGGCTGCGGGGTGTCGGCATTTTCCCCAAGCGGCATCACCGGCAGCAGCCACATGCGACTGGTTTTAACAGTTTCCCCCGCAGTTGTGCGCGGACCGATTGCCTGCGACTTGTTTTGCCGGTCTATTACAAGCTGGTCGAACAAAATCGCCAAACCATCCGGTGCCAGACTCATTTGCACATCCCGCTGCTGCGGGAGCACCACCAGCGGCGTCACTTTGGCAGTCTTGAGGTCAATCGCCGCGATGTAAGGTTCTTCCTGGTATTGCTCGCCTTTGAGCAGCTGCGTCAGCAAGCAATAGACAGTTGTATTAGAGGAGTCGAACTGGGCGCTGAGAATCGAGCCGGTGGTGCGCAGGAGTTCTTTGTGCACGCCTAGGTTAGTCACCAAAAACAGCGAGCGGGTGTAATCCTGGTTAAATTGCACCATTGCCGCCGCAGAATTATCCCTGGCAAAGCTGAGCAACCGGCCAAACTTCGGCAGAAAATCCAGCGGTTTTGTCTGGGATTCCTCCTGCGGTTGCAGCGGCAGAATCGCCACCCCTTGTCCTTGGGCAATCGCCATAGAATTATTATCCGGCGCAATCACAAACTCGCCCCCCGGTTGAGTTTCTAAACGCCTCGGCGCGACGG
>CAZJNL010000139.1:0-8775 GCA_964546515.1 uncultured Oscillatoria sp. | reverse complement strand
CAAAAAACGCGAAAAATGGCAAAAAATGAAACAGACCCAGGAAAGCGTCGGCACGCTCAGCAGCCAAGCCAGCGGTTATCGCCAGCCAGCCGGTAAGAACAGCAAAGCCCCAATTGAGCGGACGCCGGACAATCGTGGCGAAATTCTGCCGCCAGGTGAGCAGCATTGCCAGAACCAGACCCGCAATTCCCAGCAGCGGGGTCAAAGGCAAAAGCAGCAGCCCCAGCCCGGCGCTGTTCCAGGCAACCTGCAGACGCGGTTCAGGATGCCGTGAATTCAGAAAACTTAAAGGTGTGGTATTATATCTCAAAGCTGATAAATTGTCAAGCGGGCTGCCAGCACTCAGCGCGGGTGAGGCGAATTTGAGCCAAGGTAAAGATGGTGGGGATGATGCGGGCGTAGTTGGTGGAAATGGCACGCCAGCCCAGGTCAGCCAAAAACGCGGCCCACAGCACCGGCCCGATAAAGGCAAAAAAAGTGCGGAAAACGCCGTAGCGGGCGGCACTCACCGCCATGCCTTGCCGCGCGGCTTGCAGGGCGGCGTAGGTTTCAAACCCCGCCGCCGCTGCCCCGCCCTCAAGCAGAGCTGCCTTGGCCATTTGATAGGTGGCGAAGTGAATGGCAAACTGGCGGGCAATCTGTTGCAGCACCAGGGGCTGGATGACAGAACTGACAGCCAAGGCGCTGCCGCCTTTGAACAGCAAGCCTAAGGGATCTTTTTGGGCCAAAAGCGGCAGCGGTTGGGAGAGGTTAGATTGCGCCAGCGCACCGCGCACTCGCTGCGTCAAAGCTTCCTGTTCTGAGGCGGGCAATTTTTTCCAAGCTTTGCCCATCAAGAAGAGAAACACCTCAGCTTCTAAATCGGTGGTGGACAGCTTGTTGGAGTAGGAGATTTTCAGGTAGCGGCACACCTGAATCAGGGCTTGCCGGTAGGTGACTTTATCGGTGCTACCCCGCAAAACCGTCATTCCATCGGCGGCGAGATAGCGAAAGCGCTGTTCGAGAGTGTCCAGCCAGGAAAGCCGGTCTCGGCTTTTAACATCGATGGGATCGGGGGTTTGAATGTAGTCGAGGGGGTTGAACCGGCGGCAGAAGAGAATATCCGTCAGCTGCTGCAATTCTTCGTCGGTTGCCAGTTCCAGTGCTGCTCTTAGCTCGTCCAATGTCCGCTTCCTCCCTGGATTGTCCTGCCCAGAGGCGCTGCTTTGCGCAGATTCTGGGTCTGACTTATTGTACTATTGGGCTGCAGCCGCGGGCACAAGGGTGAGGGGGGCGGGGCGAGCCTCCGGGCGCTTGTGGGCAACAGCGCTTGCTACTGAGATAAGGGCGTGTTACTTTGAATGTTCTTTACTTTCTGACCCTAATGGCTGCAAGCGACAATATATTGGATGTTGCCGTGATTGGTGCCGGCATGGCGGGGCTGACTTGCGCTCAGCTGCTGCGCATGGCCGGTTATTCGGTGGCGGTTGTGGAAAAGTCTCGCGGGCTGGGCGGACGAGCTGCCACGCGCCGGTTGCAGGGAACTTGTGCCGATCACGGAGCGCGATACCTGCAACCCACAGGTTTGCTGTTGCGGCGTTTGGTTCAGGTTTTGTGCGACCGCAAAATTATTGAGCCTTGGACTGACACCCTTTACGAACTGGGATCTGACGTTCACCCGCACGTATTGGCTCCAGGAAACTGGTGTACCTATTACGCCGCACCGGCAGGAATGAGTGCGATTGGCAAGTTTCTCGGCACCGGCTTGCAGATTTGGCTGAATCGGCGCGTCGCCGCCATCGCCCCAACTGACAGCCAGACGTGGCATCTCACCCTGCACGCCACTGATTCTGCTGCTGAACCAGACAAAGAGTTGACGGCCAAAGCTGTGGTGGTGGCTATACCGGCACCCCAAGCTTTAACGCTTCTGGAGCCACATGAGGGTGTTGTGCCCCTTGACTTTTTGAACAAATTGCGATCTGTGGAGTTTGAGCCTTGCATCAGCGTTATGGCCGGCTACCCAGCAGACCGGCAGCGCGATTTAGCTGGGCGAGACACTGCATGGCGTGCGGTTGTGTTTCCCTCCGACGAGAAGCTGGCGTGGGTTGGCTGGGAGAGCAGCAAGCGACGGGGGTCTGAGGTGCCGGTGTTTGTGCTGCAAAGCACTCCGGCGTTCGCACAAGGTTATTTGGACGCTGAGGACTTCCAGCCGGCTGGCGAGCTGCTGCTAGGGCGTGCGGCCAAGTATCTGCTGCCTTGGCTGGACAGCCCGGATTGGATGCAGGTTCACCGCTGGCGCTCTGCTTTTGCTACCCGCCCTCTGCCAGAGGTGTGTTTGAGTGCTCAGGTGCCGGTGCCGGTGGTTTGCTGTGGCGATTGGTGCGGGGGAAATCTGGTGGAAGGTGCTTTGGCGTCTGGGATAGCAGCTGCGGGCTGGGTGAATGGCCGTTTGCAAGGGTTGACTCTGCCAGGTGTTGGGTTTTGGGATGCGATTGGCAGGGAGTAATATTAATTATTAACCGCCATAGACGCGCCAGCGGCTTCCCGCAGGGTAGACGCCAAGGACGCCAAGGCGGGGGGAGAGGGTTAGGGAGGGGCTAGGAGCTGTTGCCAGGTGGGGGGGATTTCGGCTGGGTTCTGGCAAATTACCGGCAGCCAGGTGGCGCAGGGGTATTCGTCTTCTAGTCCTTGAAGTCTTTCTCGCGCTTCTCGCACGGAGGCGTAGAGGGATTTGTTGCCGGCAAAGGCTGTGAGGAAGTTTTTCAGAAACTCTTGCGCTACTAAGTCGGGGACATCTTGGCGCATGACGATGATTTGCGGAATGTGTTCTTCAGCTAGCTGTCGCGCCAGTCCTAAACCGTCACAGGAGTTGAAGATGGCGAGTTTTAAGCCCCGTTCAATGGCTTTTTTGAGGGCGTTTTTTAGGTCTGGGACTGACAGTTGGCTGTTGGGCTCGTTGCGATTGATGCAGATGTGTCCTGTTTGTCCGTCGGCATGAGAAAAACTGTGCCCTGCAAAGAAGAGGATGTCCCAGCCTTGTTCGTCCCACAGCTGTTCGTTGACTTGCCGGCGTTGCGGTTCTGGGAGGAAGACGGTTTCGGCGTCGGGTAAGTTTTGCAGTAAGGCGCGATCTGCTTCGATGTCAATGCCGCTGCTGTTGCCGAGAATGGCTAGGATTCGGATGCGAGTTCGCGGGGGGGCTGATTTTTCTGCTCGGTCGCCAATGGGGGCGCTCAGGGCTATTTCTGCTTTGCGGTAAGTGTCGAAAAAATCCCAGAGGTGCCAGGGAAGTTGCCGCAGGATTCCTTCTGCTTGTATGATGACTCGCAGTTCGTCAGCCGGCTGTAATTTTTCGCGCAATTTATTTTGGATGGGGCGAAAGGTGTCGGAGTTTAGCCAGGTGTTGAGTCGCTCGCCTAACTGCTCGGATAGTTGGCGAAATTGCGGTTTTGAAACATTGGCGGCTTGATTGGGTTCAGCACTGACTCGGAAGCTGAACCCCAAAGCGTCGTACATTGATTTCCACCGGCGGTAGAGTTCGGGAATTTCTGGATCGGGTGGCAGTTTGCCGGGAAATCGCACCGGCAGGCGCTCGTCAGTCCAGATCAGGGCGCTGACTCCTGGAAACCCTCTCTCGAAGTCTCCGTCGCCTAGGGTGAGGATAGCTAATTTGCTGTCAGCGTCTTTACTTTGCCGGCTTGCAGTACCGGCAAAAGAGTTGGGATTGAGGGCTGTCGCTAGCATGGTTTCTAGGCTGCGAATCCGGGCGTCTTGTTCGGCTAGGAGCAAGCCTATATCGTTTTTGGGCAGAGATTTCAGCCGGTTGTAATCTTCAAAGTATTCGGCGCTCAGTTGGGAGCGATCGACTCCTTCTGCTGTTTTGGCTCTCAGCAAGAATTTATCTAGCCCTCGTTTTTCCATTGCCACGAGTTCTAGATCGGCTTCGGGATGGTTTTCTGCGAGCCGCTTGAAGGCAATGGCAATAGAGCGGGGGTCAACGCCTTGGTTGTGGTAGAGGTCAAGGGTTTTGAAGATGGGGGCGATAAAGTCGGCAAAGTCTCCTTCGCGAAAAACTTCGTTTTTATTGTCGGGTTTTCGACAGGCATCTGGATCGTCTTTGGTGGGCAAGCGCATGTAAATATACTCGCAAGTAACTCCATCCAGTTTGGTTCCAATGGTGAGCCCCCAGTCTTCGATGTAGGCTCCGGTGAGGGTTGCGCCGGTTAAATCTGCATTATCTAGCTGGGTTTGTACGAGTTTAGCGTTAGACAAGTTCGCTGACTGCAAATTCGCTTCGCTGAGATTGGCTCCAATAAAGCTGGCATAGTCTAAGTTAGCGCCGCGCAAATTCAATCCTTGCAGGTTCAGCCGGTCGAAGTTTTTGTCTCGCCCATTTCCTGTAATCACCAGCAGCCGCACCGGCGCATCTTTTAAATAAGTATCCCAAATCCGGGAGCGGTCGAGTTTTTTTGCGTGCGAGAAGCTGGTGCGCGTCAGGGTTGCGCCGTTGAAATTTGTGTTTTTGAGTGTCGCCGCACTGAAATCGGCATCTGTGAGGTTAGCCTCGCGAAAGTTTGTCCCGCCGGTAGCAGCCAAGAAAATTCCAATCCGGCGGGGTAAGGCAAATTTGTCATCGGCTGCTAGAGATCGCACTCCCACATATACGCCAAGCGCCGCCACACCGCAAGCTCCCGCTACTGCTACAGTTCTGGCGATAATTTCCGCCCCACTTCCAGCAAAAGCCCAGGCGATGGAATACGCCCCTACTTTAGAATAAGCTACAGCGACTGATTTGGCTACAGTTGCTTTTCCGGGTGGAGCGCCAATGCCGGCTTTAGCGACAATTCCAGCTATATACCAAGCAACAGAGCCAGCAAAAACCCAGTAAAAAGTGCTTACAAAAGCCAGCGCCGCACTCAATGTTTCAGACCTGGCTACGGCTCCCACTACAACAAAAGCTATAGCTCCAGTCAGGGTTCCAACTACAACCCAAGCCACCGTTAAAGCTGCAACTCCTGAGCCGGCTAACGCTCCTGTTAAAGTGCCAATTATCGCGACGGCTGCGGATATGGAAACCGCGCAGGCTACTAAACCTGATGTGTATCCCTGTCTAACAGTGACGGTGTAGTAGATTGCTAGCGAGACGGATAAAATGCCGGCGGGAATGACGCTGTATTCTCGGGTGAATGGGGGGCTGACAATTCCTGATGTCATAATTCCCGCTAGCCCGGATGCGGCTCCTGAGAGCGCTGCTAGGAAAAGTGCTAGGGCTACTAAAAGTATTGCCCACCGGCGCTGCAATCCGGCTTGGGAGTGCGAGAGGTTTGCGCCGGTGAGGTTGGCGTTTCTGAAGGAAGCGCCTCGGATGTCTGAATGCGAGAAGTTTGCGCCGGCTAGGTTTTCACCTTTGAAGGATCGCCCTCGCAGGTTTTGTCCGGAGTAGTCTTGTGTCATGTTTTGTTCCTGAAAGCTCTGGGTGTGGCCAGAAACCGGGGTTCTGGAAGAAACCCGGTTTCTACTACGCTATATAACGAAATATCGCCGCACAATTTCCGCATCACCTACAGCTATTTTAACAGTGAAACGCTCTCCCGGATGCCCTGTCAATTTAAATTGAATTAAGCTGTCGTTTTCTGAAGCAGGGATTTGCCAGCTGTTTCCTGTTTCATCTAGCACAGTGAGTTTGAGGTTTTGGGGCAGATAAGTTTGGCTGCCGGTGGGGCGCACTTGCAGGATAATCGGGATTGTCTGTTGGGATTCTGGCATCACCGCAACAATTAAAGCCACAGGATGTTCAGCCAGCTGCAATGTCAAGGCAGTGGCATTAGCCCCTCTAGCTGCAGTGGATCTAAAAGCCTGATTTGCTATTTGTGCGCCAAAAATATCTTCAATAGTCTGCCAGCCGGCTTGCAATGCTTCATCTAAGTTTTTCTGCAACCACTGGCTCAATTTTACGGCGGCTCGGCGCACATCTTCAACGGGAATACCCAGCAATTCCGCCAGCCGCCCCTCTCTGAAGAGGGCTTGAATGCGCTCAAATCCTTCTGGGGAACCTTGTAAAACCAGGATGACGCTGCCTTTTTCTATTTTTACCAGTGTCAGGGCGTCATCAATCGCCAGTTCCCGCAAATGGGCGAGGATAGCTTCCACCCTTTCCTTGCGAGCGTCATCAATGGTGGCGCTCCACACAAGTTCCCACCTGATTTGCGGTTTGGGACTGGGACTGCGATCCACCACTTCTTCCCAGTTCAGTTCTAGAACCTGGCAGAACGCTCTGAAAACGTTGGTGTCAATGGGATCTTGTCCGTATAAAAAACGCTTCCAAGTGGCCAAGCTGACACCGGCTGCAAAGATGCGCCCCGCTGCATAGCTTTCGGCTTCCCAGTTGGTGTGGGGGTCTACAATCTTGCTCGCTTCTCTGAGCCACCTGTCGTCCTCCACAGTCCATCCTTTTTCGTTTCTTGCTTGTCTGATTCTTCCGAGTCCCTGCTGAGAAGCCATGAGAGACGGCATTATACACCCCACCTTTGCAGCTGTCAAGTATCAATTCTATATCGGTCTGTCACCGATCGGAAAATGAATCTGGCGCAACCCTTGCGAATCAACGATTCTAGAGATGTGAAAGAGAGCTGCCCTCTATTGCCAGCGGGAGAGAGAATCCAGCTTTTTGCTTTTCCTTTCTGACTGACTGGCGCATAAATGACAAACTCCTTTCCGAAACAATGATGTAGCAAGCGCAGTTGGCCAACTCGCTTCTCCTCTGTTCTGTCAGGGATTGACTTTGAGAGAGAAACGAGCCATGAAATCCAGGGTTTTTCTTCTACCAGTCTTTATATTTATCATAATCCTGCTGGAGTTATTTTCGGCTGTGTCACCGGCAGCAGCTATTGCCGCAATCGCAGGTAAGTCCCAGATTGAAGGCAAAGGGCTGTTGGAAACGCCTGAACCCAAAACATGCAAGGACGAAGAGGGCAATATTATTGTCTGTCCTCCCTGAAGGAAGGAATCGGCGCTGCACAGCCGGTGGGATGAAGCCGGCACCCCAACCCCCTCCCCGCGTGCGGCGGGGAGGGGGAGTGAGAGGGGATTTCCCTTCTCGTCCAGAAATCTCGGCGTAGGACAGGCGTCTCGCCTGTCCTTCTAAAATCTGACTGCCAAGCGTTTCTGTGCCATAGCATACCACAGATCCTCATCTGGTTTGCTCAAATCTGCATATTGCCGGCAAATTTCCCATTCCGCCAGCGCAGTTGGCTTTTCCCCTTGCGCTTCCAGCACCTGCGCGAGCAAACAGTGAGCGGAGACTCGCCCGCTATCCAGCTCAATCGCAGCTTGCAGGTGTTCTTTCGCCTCCGCGTAGCGACCTTGGCCCAGTCTCGCCCAGCCTAAGTTTTTCAGCAGGGAGTATTTCACTCGGTCGTCTCTCACCAGCTGCAGACCTTTTTGCAGAACGTCCGCCGCTGCATCAAAGTTTTCTTGGTGTATAATATATAAACGACTCAGCTGGCTGTAAGCAGCGGCGCTTCCCCGAAGTGCGGCTTTCTGGTAGTGAGAACTGGCGCAGCCAACATCTCGCACTTGTTCGCAAAGTATTCCTCTATTGTAGTTGGATCCGGTGTTGTCTGGGTTGAGTTTGAGCGCCCATTCAATGTCTGAAAAAGCTTTGCGCGATTGATTGGCGAGGTAATTTTCAACTCCCCGATCGTTGAGGCTTCTGGCGAGTTGGGGGAAGCCAAACTGGATGCCGGTGAAGCCCAGCAACAGCAACCCCGCCACTCCAAATTTTACACGATTCCCCTTGCTATTCTTATTCCCCAGTAGGGGCGGGTCTTGCGCCCGCCCGGGTTCGAGGTTCGCCAGACGCTGCAAAATCGCTTGCGTATTTTGCGGGCGCTCCCCTGGAAAGGTTGCCATCAGCGAGTCAATCAAATCAGCAAGCGCCGGCGATACCTGAGTGGCAGCATCTCGCCAAATTAACTCGCCCGTCAGATCGTCTTGGGGAAACGACCCCGGTTTTTGTCCTGTTAGCAAGTAGACAAAAGTGCGTCCCAAGGCGTAGAAATCTGATTGGGGAACGGCTTTGCCTTTTAATTGCTCCACCGGCGCGTAATCGACTGAAAATAACCCCGTCACTTCCTCATCGCCGATTTTGAGCAGGTAAGTGTTCGTCACTTCCCTGACTGTCCCAAAGTCAATCAATACCAGCTGTCCGTCAGGTTTCAGCATGATATTTGAAGGCTTGATGTCCCGGTGGAAATAGTGGTGCCGGTGCAGTTCATGCAATATTACCGCCAGCTGTTTCAACCAGTCAAGGGCTTGTTCCTGCGTGAGGGGCGGTTTGTCCTTGAGCCACTCCTCCAAATTCTGTCCGTCAATTTTCTCCATCACCAAGCAGTGGTGGGTGCCGGCATCTCCTGTGGTGGTGAAATATCCGTCAGGCTCCACTTTGGGAATGCCGGGATGATTTAGCCGCATCAAAACTTGAGCTTCCCGCTGAAATAGAGAGATAGCTTTTTGTTTTGTTTCGGGATCGCAGAACTTCTCCAGATTCAGAACCTTGAGAACTTTTGGCGTGCCCCGGTTACTCACTTCAAAGATGTGGCCAAAGCCTCCTTTCCCCAGCGAGCGCACGACGCGATAGCGATTTTGCAGTACCAGTCCTTGCTGAATCATATAGCGTTTCTCATATAAGTGCGGTACATTTTTCCTGAGGCATTCAGCTGTGTGGGGGCGGGTTTAGTCATATCCGGGGCTTCGGACAGACATCTTGGGTGAACCCGCCCCTACAGCAAACGATTT
>CAZJNL010000138.1:0-8783 GCA_964546515.1 uncultured Oscillatoria sp. | reverse complement strand
CCGGCAGACTCCTTAGTCAAACCCAATTCCGCCAGAGAGCAAATCATCCCTTCCGAAGGCACCCCCCGCAGTTTAGCCGGTTTAATTTTCAAATCCACATTAGGCAGATAAGTGCCAACAGTCGCCACAGCCACATAGATATCAGCCCGAGCGTTAGATGCGCCGCAGACAATATTCAGTGGCTCGCCCCCCGCCCCAATATCCACCTGACACACCCGCAACTTGTCCGCATTCGGGTGTTGGGCGCAGCCGAGCACCTTCCCAAGCACCACACCATCAGCCCAAGATCGCCGGTCTTCAATATCTTCCACCTCAAACCCAGCCATAGTTAGCGTTTCCGCCAACTCTTCCGGGCTCATCGTAACATCCACCAGTTCCCGCAGCCAATTCAGAGAGATACGCATTTACAAAGAAACCTTTATCTATATCAGCCTGAATCATTTTACCGTATCCGCTTTTTTTTTACCGCCAAGACGCGCCTGTGCGCCAAGGAAAGAAAAAAGAGAGGATTTCCCAACATATTTATCTTTTCATATCCAGCTCCCGTCAATTGCCCGAAATTAATATTTCCATCCCTCTTCCTCCTTCTTCTACCTTCTTGGCGTCCTTGGCGTCTTGGCAGTTAATTCTTAAACCCCACACCGCTCATGCCAGCACCCGCCCGCCCCAACCGGCACCCCCAGAAACCGGACAGCTGTCCCCCGCACAGCCTGTCTCTGCCGGCACCCCAGCATCCAACACCCCAACATTCGCGATAAAGTAGATAGTGACCAACCAGAAAAAACCTGCTAGATTGTGGCAGATATCTGCTGCCCGGTTGTGCTGCGGCGGATCTAACCGAGACATCTCATGGACACTTTACTGGGACAAACACTAGGTGGACGCTACAAAATCATCAGCTCCTTGGGAGGCGGGGCCTTTGGCCAGACCTATATTGCGGAAGACCACCAACTGCCTGACCACCCTCGGTGCGTCGTCAAGCAGCTCAAGCCGCAGGCGAAAGACGAAATGACACTCAAGACTGCCAGACGTTTATTTGACACCGAAGCAAAAGTCCTGCACCGGTTGGGCAGCCACGACCAGATCCCGCGCCTGCTGGCTCACTTTGAGGAAACGCAGGAATTTTATCTAGTGCTCGATTGTATCGAGGGACACCCTCTCAGTCAAGAGATTCAACCGGGAAAGCAGCTGAGTGAAGCCTTTGTCATCCCCCTGTTGAATGATGTTTTGTCGGCACTAGCGTTTGTCCACCGGCAGAACGTCATCCATCGCGACCTCAAACCCTCCAACTTAATCAGACGCGCCGGTGACGGGAAATTAGTCTTAATTGACTTTGGCGCAGTCAAACAAGTCAGCAGCCAGGGGATAAGCGAAGGTGCAACCGTTGCCATTGGCACTCCCGGCTACATGCCCAGCGAACAGCTAGCCGGCAGTCCGCGCCATAACAGCGACATTTATGCCTTGGGCGCGATAGCCATCCAAGCCTTAACCGGCACTGTCCCATCCCGATTGCCGCAAGACCCAGTTTCCGGCGAACTCGTCTGGCGCGACAAGGCCCAGGTGAGCGAACCGCTGGCCCAGATTTTGGACAAAATGGTGCGCTCACACTTCAGAGATCGCTACCAATCCGCAGAGGAAGTCCTCAAGGACCTGGCGAACCTGGAAAATCTGCCAGATCCCCCTTCCCAAATAGCACCGCGCCACTCCAGATTACCCTCCGGCGGAGCGCCAGATACCCCCACTGGGACGGCAGCGCCCCCCCCTGTGCCGCGCCGGTTCAAACCTTGGCACATCGGCGTTCTTGTGGCCATCTTAGGTGCGGCCACCGCCACCCTAGCGCTGTTCCTGCGCACAGACGAGCTGCGCCGAGCCGAGCAGTTAATCGACGACCAGCAACCAGAAGCGGCGCTCACTATTGCTGACAAGCGGCTGCAAAACAAACCCGATGACCCGAAAGCCTGGAAAATTCAAGGCGATGCCTACTTTTTTTTAGAGCGCTACGAGCAAGCGCTCCTCGCTTATGACAAAGCGCTGAAAATTCAGCCAGATGACCCCAAAATTTGGAATAACCGGGGCAAGACGCTGTATCAATTGCAGCGCTACGACGAAGCGTTAAAATCCCATGACAAAGCCCTCGAAATAAATCCCAGTGACGCGCAAGCCTTGAACGGTCGCGGACGCGCCCTGATTGGCATGAAGCGCTTTCAAGAGGCGCTATACGCCTTTGACAAAGCCCGCCTAATCCAGCCGAAAGACCCCAAATCGTGGGAAAACCAAGCTTTTGCTTTAGAGTATTTGAAGCGCGACCAAGAGGCACGCCAAGCCTATCAAGAAGCCCTGGCATCCTACAACTACACCCTCAAAGCCAATCCCAAAGACTTACAAGCCCTGGTTGACCGGGGGAATGTGTTCAGTAAATTGCAGCGCTTCCCAGAGGCGCTCAATTCTTTTGAGGAGGCGATTGCCATTGACCCCAACTACTATCCCGCTTGGGTTGGCAAAGGCAGTGCGCTGTTTTTCTTGCAGCGCCCTGATGACGCGCTCAAAGCCTACGACAAAACGCTGGAAATCAGGCCGAGATTCCATCTCGCTTGGCACAACCGAGCCTCTTTGCTCGCTGAATTGCGGCGCTTTGAAGAGGCTATTAAGGATTATGACAATGCGCTGGAATTTAACCCTGAGTTTTATCAGGCTTGGCGAGACAGAGGATTCGCTCTCTTGCAATTGAAGCGCCAGCAAGAGGCAATCGTTTCTTTTGACAAAGCCCTGAAAATCGAACCCAACGATCCTAAATCTTGGGTGGGTCGAGGCATTGCCCTCACCGTCAACAAGCGCTACGACGAAGCCCTAGCTGCCCTTGACAAAGCCATAAAAATCGCTCCCAGCGATCCGGTTGCCCTGCTGAACCGAGGTTTTGCCCTAGAGGGATTGGGACGGAACGACGACGCGCTGGAAGTCTATAACCAAGTGATTGAAATTCAGCCCAACTTCCTACCGGCTATCCAACAGCGCAAGCAGTTGGAGCAGAAGTTAGGGCGCTGATCCCCAATCAACTCCCCCAAAGCCGGCATTAGCAGTAGGGTGCGTTCCCTCTTGGAACAGGCCGGTAAAACTAAACGGAACATCCAGAAACCAGGTTTCTCGCCGCTACAGTAGGGTGCGTTCCCTCTTGCAGTCCCCTACTAATACGGTACACTCTCAGGAACGCACCCTACAACTGCCGGTCCCCACACAGAACTTTCTTGCTGCCCTATCAAGTCTGGGGGCATCAGCACCTTGTCAATCAGAATAATCACGCCGTTGGTGGCTGGAATAGACGGCGGATTGAGACTTGCCTGATTAAACTTGATTTGATTGCCCGGTTGGTCAACAACAATTTTGACTGAATTGCCTTCGACAGTTTTTACTTCCCCCTTCTGGAAGTCACTCTCACTAACCACACCGGCAATCACATGGTAATTAAGAATCTTCAGCAGTTTTTCTTTATTCTGCGGCTTCAGCAACTCCTCAACCGCCCCCGGAGGCAAAGCCTCAAAAGCTCGATCCGTCGGAGCTAGAATTGTGAAAAACAAGCCTTCTTGTTTGTTTGCCAGCTTGTCAGTGAGTCCTGCCTCTTTCAGGGCTAAGCTGAGCGTTTTGAGTGAATTATTCGCAGCCACTTGCTCCACAACATTTGGCTCGTCAGCACTCGCATCGTCAGAAGATTCGAGAAAAGGCCGCGAACTCGGGTTGAAAATACTGTACGGATAGTAATACTGCCCCACGGCGGGCAGACCGATCAGCAAGCTGGCACCGGCAGCGCCCACCAGTCCAGCCAGCATTTTAAAACGGTTTAGGCGATTCTGTGTTTTCATCTCAAACATCCCTCTGGAAACCCCCTGTTTGTTTGCCCGGGGAGGAAAGCGGGGCGGGGTGTGCCGCTTCCGGAGTGAATCGTAAAATGCCTGGTTTTTAAGTGCCTGCCAGCCCGGAACCTGGCCAAACCTGCTGCTAGTCCCTAAGCCATTCGCGACTTGCCAGCTAGTCCCTGCCAAGAGATACCCTCTCAAGGCCCCCGAACCCAGTATAGCAAGTACACCCTATACTCTATTGAAGCTCGCTTTTGGCAAAAGTGCCCACTATGTTTCGGTTTGTTAACTTTTCCCGGAGCACTAGCGGTACTGGGCATCGGGCAGCGGGCATCGGGCATCGGGCACGCTCGCACTGGTAATTCTCGCCCGGGAGGTGCTTTCGGACTCAACTGTGCAATAAAGATGCCACCGGACTTGATATGACTGCACAATGGGACTGCCGGACAGAAGTAGGGTGCGTTCCGCGATTGCGGAACGCACCCTACTAAACTAATCAAACGTATTTCATCCTATAGAACGTCTTTGCGCTTCTGCACCACCAGCAGGAGGCCAAACATGCCCGCCATCAGCAAGCCCAGGGCACTCCAGTGCTGAGTCACATCTACATTGAAAGTGCGGCCATAATCTTTATTGAACCGCGAGAGAGTGCCTTCCGCTTCCCCGATAGCGCTTTCGTATTTCCCTTTCCAATCGCTGTAATTCTGCTGCCAGCTGTCAATGGATTTTTTGTATTCATCCACCTTCTTCTGATAAGCATCAATATCGAGCTTGTACTTATCCAGTTCCTGCTGGTATTGCAGCTGGGCTTCCGGTGTGTCCGGCGCTTTAGGTTGCGGTGGCGGATTTCCCGGATCTTGTGGCTTCTCAGGTTCTGGATCGTCTACGGCTTTGTTGTATTTGCCCCGAACCCCAGGAAACTGACAGCTTTTGAAAATCCTCGGCCCAATACAGGCGCATTTCTCCTGTTCCGAGTCGCTGAGTTTCTTGCGCTCCTCCTCCGGCAGCTGCCAGCACTGGTCTGTGGCCACATCTTTGCCCAAGCCGGTGAGCGTCACCAAGGACTCAAACGGCCACTTGCTGAGGGTGAGCTGGTTGATCGCTTTCCCCGGCGGGCCAAAGTTTTCCACAGACAGCATACCGCCGCCAAAGGTAATCTGCGGCACCAGGAAAACAATCGTCAGCAAAGGAGCCACATTCTGATTTGGGGAAATCGCCGAAACCAGCAAACCCATCACCATACCGGCAATCGTCGCCAGGAACAGCGTCACATACATGCCGGTCAGCACTTCTGTCCCGCCGGGAATCTCCACCGCCAGAACCTTAAACAGCAAGAAAACAGCCGCCTGATACATCGCCAGCAGGACGCTAATCCAGACTTTCGACAGTATATAAGGAAGGAGCTGCAAACCGATAGTGCGCTCCCGGCGATAGATTTCCTGCTCCTTAACAATTTCCCGCATCGTTGCCAGACTGCCAACCATCACCGCAATCAGAGCCGCCGTGAACAGCATCGTGATCGCCTGACGGGGATCGCCTTGCTGGGCATCGAACAAATTGCGCTTCCAAGTCACCAAATCCAGCAATCCCAAAACGGGTGCGATTGCCAGCATCAAAATCAGGCTAGACCGGTCGCGCATCAAAATCGCCAAATTCCGCTCAGACAGAATCAGGAACTGACCCAAAGCAGAGATGCGCTTCACCTTAGATCCCGGTCGCTGTTGCTGCGGGCGCGGGCTTTGTCCCCCTGTCGAAGGCGCTTGCAAAGATTCCTGCCGGCGCACCACATATTTCTGATATTGTGGCGAATTGAGATAGCGCTGCTGCCACTCTTGGGGCGAGAGTTTACCGCGCTCAACCAGAGTGTAAATTTCATCAAAATCCTGCACCCCAAAGTAGGCGGGGGCTTCTGCCGTCGGCCCCAAGTAGGCCACATAACCGCCCTTAGCCAGAAACACCACCAAATCGCACAGCTTGACATTTTTAGTGGCGTGAGTGATCAGCACAATGGTGCGCCCTTGATTCGCCAGCTGGCGCAGCAACTCCATAATTTCCCGCTCTGTACCCGGGTCAAGGCCAGAAGTGGCTTCGTCGAGAAAGAAAAGGCTGGGTTTGGTGAGCAATTCCACGCCCATCGACACCCGCTTCAGCTGACCGCCGCTGAGGGCTTTCACCGGCACGTCCCGGCGGTGAGTCAGTCCCAGCTCTTCCATCACTTCCGCCACCCGCTGCTTGCGCTCCGCCCGCGTGGTGTCTGCCGGCATCCGCAACCGGGCGGCGTAGTCCAGAGCTTGCTCTACGGTCAGTTCTGTGTGAACAATGTCTTTCTGGGGCACATAGCCCAGTTCTGTGCGGTAAGCGTTAAAGTTCTTGTATAAATCAGTGCCGTTCACCAGCACCGTGCCGCTGCTCGCCGGTCGGAAACCGTTGAGGGCGTCGAGCAGGGTAGACTTCCCGCCCCCACTGACGCCGGCAATCACGACAAACTCCCGCGCTTCGATTGATAGAGAGATATCATTTAAAAGATTAACGCCCTTGCCGACTACCTTATTCAGGTGCAGGGCGTCGAGGCGCAGGTTGCCCTGTTCATTTTTGCGGACGAGGGTTTCATCGACGTTGAAGACCAAGCTGCAGGGCCCGATGCGGATGGTGTCCCCGGCCATCAGCACGCGCTCTGCGGCAATCTGCTTGCCGTTTACGAAGGTGCCGTTTGTCGAGTTGAGATCGGCAATTGTCCAGGAGCCTGCTTGCTTGACAATTTTGGCGTGGAACCGGGACACTGCAGGGTGGTCGATGGCCGTGTCGTTTTGGGGGTCGCGCCCCAAGCTGAGGCTGGTGCGCCCGCGCAAGTCCAGCTGCTCGACTGCAGTTGGCATTGCGGTTGCCGGTGCTTGCGAGTAAGTGAGGGTGATTTCCCCTCCAATCTGCAATATGTCCCCATCTGCCAAGACTTTGCGGTCGATGGGGTGGCCTTCGCTTATCAGGCCGTTGGTGCTGCCCAGATCGACTATTTCATAGCCTCCTGACCTCCGTCGCAGTTCGGCGTGCCGGCTCGAAATCTCCGGCGCATCAATGCGGATGTCACAATTGGGGGCGCGACCGATAACTATGGTATCTTTTGACAGGGGGAAATTCTTCGTCCCCTGCGGCGTTTGCACTCTCAGCACCGCCGGGGTGGAGGCTGCGGCTACAACCGTTTCTGGTAAAGTGGAGGAAACATATACTTCGGTCTTTTCTTCTTCTGTCGCCACCGGGCAGAATCGCAGTTCAAATATGCCGATGGAGATTCTGTTACTGTCGGCTAAGGGGTGGGGTTTGTGAGAGAGCAGTTTAATGTCGTTGAGCAGCGTGCCAATGGAGCTGCCTTTGTCGGCTATTGTGTAGCCGTCCGCTTTCCGGACAATCTGAGCGTGGTGGCGCGAGACGGTGGGATCGTTGAGGACAAGGGCGTTTTCCGGTGCCCGACCGATGTCAGTCAGGTCGCGGTCAAGCAGGAACTCTTGATAAAGGTCGCCGCCTCGATAAATTTCCAATTTGGCGGAGGTTGCGGGCATGGCGCGTCTGGCAGTAGCGTTACAATTGTATCCGAGCTGTCAGGAGAATTTTAACTTATATTTTCACGCCTAGCATTTTCGCAAATGTCAGAGTGAATGGCGCTATCTTATCACCAGACCAGGAAAATTGCAAGGCAGCCGCACCAGCCAGCCAGCCTCTTCTGGCCTCCGTTACCGCCCCGCCTTATTTATAATATTTATTAAGGTCCGTTAATTTCTGTTACTTTTATGAAAAGTAGCCCCAAAAGATTTGGCGGGATGATATCGAGTCCGCTGGCCTCCTTGCTGTACAGTAGGGGCGGGTTCACCAACAACCTTTGCCCCCACAGATATCTTATATAAACCCGCCCCTACCACACCTTTATATATACAAACTTGAGGCGACCGGACTAGATAGGAATTTTCCCTCCAGAATTCTGTATTTTAATTAACCTTTCATCCCTGACAGTTTATACTTGAGAATGGCAACCGGCATCTGGTTGAACTCGCAGCCGATCTCATGTCCGGGTGCGCCGGTATTGAACCAGACGCGATTTATCGCGTCTCTACAAGAGATTTCCGGTATGGCACCAGACGCGATTTATCGCGTCTCTACAATATCTTGGCAATAACGGTGCCGGCGAACTAGATGTGAGTTGTGCCGAAGCGAGTCAGAAAGTCGGAACCTTTAGCTGGTTGTTGCTGTCGTGGGGGATAAGCTTTCTTTGAAGGCGAAACAGTACAGGGATACGGGATTGTAATTTGGTACTGACTTATGAAATGGCAAACTTTTTTGTGGCTGAGTCGCCGGTTATTGCCACCGGCAAGCGGTAGCATTATATTATATAGCATCTGGGCTGTGTTTGGGGGGAGCCACGCACTAGCCGCCCAAAAAGTTGTGTTCAATGCTGGCATGGGGCAGCTATCTATGTCTGCCGGTGAGCTAGAAACCTTCGGGCAAACCGGCGAAGTTTCTCCTGCAGTGCGAGATTTGCTAAAGGCGACGCGACAAGATCCTGAAATTGTGCGTCAGGCGCTGACGAAAGAAGTGCCGGTGAGTCTGCGGATTGTAGATCGGGCGCTGAACAGTCCCATTGGGGAAGCTGTGCTGGATAAAGTGGGTGAGGTGGTGCACACGCCCTCGGGAGCGGCTGATCGGCAAGCTTTGCGGGCTGCTTTTGTGCTGTCGGCGAGTGGCGATAATAAAATTAGCCTGCTGGAGGTTATTCAAAATTATCCCACATCGGAGGTGCAAGTGGAAGCAGACCGGCTCGCGGACGCTTTTAAGCACTTGAGCCGGTTTGGGGAAATCCTGCAAAAGTTGAGAGATAGGTTGCCAAAGATAGTCGGGAGCATCCCATTTTTGTAATCCCCCTCACCCCCAACCCCTCTCCCACAAGGG
>CAZJNL010000137.1:0-8784 GCA_964546515.1 uncultured Oscillatoria sp. | reverse complement strand
CCAGACGCAGTAAAACTTCACTGGTTCACACGGCGAGAGGATGGTGTTACAGAAGTCAGCAGTGCGGAGCTGGATGAGGCAGGATCGTTTGGAGATTGGCCGGCAGACTTGGGGGATGTGTCTGTGAAACTAGAAAGCCGCTATTTGGACGATGCTGAGGCTCGCCTGTTCAACGGCTGGCATGGCAGCAAAAGTTTCCAAACACTAGCGTGATTGATGCTTCTGTTGCGCGTTCTGCCGGTGGGGAGGAAGCAACGCACCCAACATCGAAACACTGCCGCGATTTTCTCTTAGCTGTCCTGGATATATGTCACAGAGTTTTGTTATGACACCTGATATCAGAGATGAGTGGACTAAGCACGAATCAAACTTTGCTCGTACATGGCGACGCCGTATGGTCGCCAAGAAGAAGCTGGAATATCAAGCTGGTATTGAAACAAATGAAGAATTATGGAAGCAAATCGAAGGCACTGCCGCTAGCGACAGCGAGAGGGAAGCGATGTTTAAGGATTTCTGCCTGATTGAGGCGGCACTGGCAACAGACAAGACCGTAATCTCTCTGGATGAGAGAGTGAGGAGACTTTTTGGCCAAGCTGCCGGACAGGTGCCGGAAATCCGAGATCTTGTGTGGGTCAACCCAGATAAACCAGAGGAGGAACCGATAGAATGGCTGAGAGACGGAGGGATTGCGGAGAGCGAGCGCCGCCTGGGTTCCTGTTGCGCTTGCCTTTCGAGCGAAAATTTCCCGCTCGAAAGGGGCGCACTTGTGCTACTCTAGTAAAGTTGTCTAAACTCACACATCCAGGGGTTCGGGTGTTTCCCTGGGGAAATACGCCTGGATGGAAGGGGAACCCGAATCAGGAGAAGGAAAAATATGCCAGTTGTTTCATTGGCTCAGCTTTTGGAGTCAGGGGTACACTTCGGTCACCAGACCCGCCGGTGGAATCCCAAGATGTCCCGGTACATCTTCACGGAACGCAACGGCGTTCACATTATAGACTTGGTGCAGACTGCCCAGCTGATGGAGGAGGCGTATGAGTACATGCGGACTGCCTCTGAGCAGGGCAAGAAGGTTCTGTTTGTCGGCACCAAGCGCCAAGCCGCTGGCATTATCGCTCAAGAAGCGCTGCGGTGCGGTGCCTACTACGTTAACCAGCGCTGGTTGGGCGGAATGCTGACGAACTGGGCCACCATCAAAAGCCGGGTGGAGCGGTTGAAAGAACTGGAGCGTATGGAGGAAACCGGCGCTCTGGAGCTGCGGCCCAAAAAAGAAGGATCAATGCTGCGCCGCGAGATGAGCAAACTGCAAAAATATTTAGGCGGCATTAAAAGCATGCGGAAAGTGCCCGATATAGTGGTCATCGTAGACCAGCGGCGGGAGTACAACGCGGTGCAAGAGTGCCAGAAGCTAGATATTCCAATCGTGTCGCTGCTGGACACCAATTGCGATCCGAATTTGGTAGATATCCCGATTCCGGCGAATGACGATGCTATCCGCTCGATTAAGCTAATATTGGGTAAACTGGCTGATGCCATTTATGAAGGGCGTCACGGTCAACTCGATGCCGTAGCGGAAGAAGACTACGAAGAGTACGAAGCTGCTGAAGAGGAGTTCGAATACGAGGAGATGGATGACAGCGACTCGTATACCGACGACGAGGAAACTGAGGAATAGAAAGTAGTCAGAAAGGATGAAGGATGAAGGCATGCTGGGGGAAACTAATTTAAAAGTTCACAAGGCAGACTTCATACTTCAGACTTTCCTAGGATTGAGGCACCTGTAAACTGATTCAAGGAAGGAATAAGGCAAGATGGCGGACATATCTGCAAAAGCTGTCAAAGAGCTGCGCGACAAAACCGGCGCGGGGATGATGGACTGCAAAAAGGCACTCGCGGAAAACGACGGTGACATGACCAAAGCTATGGAATGGCTGCGGCAAAAGGGGATCACCTCGGCGGAGAAAAAAGCGGGGCGGGTGACAGCAGAAGGGTTGGTGGATAGCTACATTCACACCGGCGGGCGAATTGGCGTGCTGGTGGAAGTGAACTGTCAAACCGATTTTGTTGCCCGCAATGAAGCGTTTCAAGCTCTGGTGCGGAACATTGCCATGCAAGTTGCGGCTTGCCAGAATGTGGAGTATGTGAAGGTTACAGACATCCCAGCTGAAATCGTCGAAAAGGAAAAGGAGATTGAAATGGGGCGGGATGACCTGGCTAGCAAGCCACTCAACATCCGGGAAAAGATCGTGCAAGGGCGGATTGAGAAGCGCTTGAAAGAGCTGTCTCTGATGGATCAGCCCTACATTCGCGATCAAAATATCACGGTTGAGGAGTTGGTGAAGCAAGCCATCGCCCAGCTGGGTGAAAACATCCAGGTGCGTCGCTTCGTGCGGTTTGTGTTGGGCGAAGGGATTGAAAAACAAGAGAGCAACTTTGCCGAGGAAGTGGCCGCACAGATGGGGAGCAAATAATTAAAACCGGGAAATTAAAAATTAAAAATGGCAGAGAATACTGTTCATTTTTAATTTTTAATTTTTAACGAGAGAAAGTGGGGCATCGCCGTGAAGAAAATTGAGCAGGAAATCGCCGATCTGGAGCGGGAGACATTAGCGCTAGCCCAAGAATTGCACAGCACTTACTCCAGTTATTTGACCGCCTTGGGGCAAGCGATGAGGCAGCAGTTAATCTTGGCTAGCTATCATATTTGCACCCAGGGGTATCCGGAGTCGTTTCTCAAGCTGTCTTACAGCCAGCGGCAACAACTGCAGCAAGAACTGCGGCGGCTCGCAACTTCTGCTCAGCAACAGCTGCAGGAAATGCTGCACTCACCGGGCGGCGGACATGCGGAGCCGAAAGCCCAAGGGTTGCACTTGGAGAGTCCGGAGTCAGAGCCCCCACTGGGGCACACCCTGCGGTCAGACGCCCAAAGCAGCCGGCTGAATAACCCAGAGCAACTGGCGCAGTGGCTGGAAAACCTGGATTTGTCGCTGGCAAAAGTCCTGCAAACTGCCTCTCGCCGAGGGAATCGCTTATTGCAACAAACTGGCATTTTACCGAAAAAATTGCCAGAACAAGTTCTAGAAGCGGCGGCAAAAGCAGAAGCCGCCGCAGAGACTGTGCCAGGACCGCCCAACCTATTAAACTTATTGATCGAAACCGAGGGTTCTGAGGATTCCTCAGGCTCGACCGTAACTCAGTTGCTCGCCATACATCTGCGCTTGTCTGAGATTGAATTTTCCGACTCGCAGCTGGGGGCGTGGCGCTCGCAGATTCGCAAGCTTTCAGTCCGGGTTAGCAAGTTGGGGCGCGAGTATCAGAAAAAGCAGCGGGAGCGGGCAGTTGCTGAAGCTGAGTCGGCGTGGCGATCTAGCTGGGCGGATGAATAATTAACAAGTAAAGATTAAAAATTAAAAATGTTATAAGCGTCGCATTTTTAATTTTTAATGGAGTCTTTTAAAGTTGTGTTGTAGGAGAAACGCTGTGGAGACAGAATTACCAGATTGGGTGCGATTGCAAAAAGCTCTGTCCATTGAAGCCGAACGCGGCTTTAATGATTTGGTAGGCAAAGAAAAGCGCTTTAGTGAGTTTCTCGGCGAAAGCTTTAGCCGACCGCCGGCAGAGCTGTCGCCGCATTACCAGCGCAGGTGGCAACAAATGGCGGCGCAATTTGCCAGTTATCCCCAGCTCACTTTCGATGAGCGACAGAGCTTGATAGCAGACGCTCGCATGTTCCTCCTCCAGATGCAGCGGGTTTGCGAGCGCTCTGAGGGGCAGAAGGACCGGCAGAACACAAAAGCCTCGGAGAACGGCAGCAACCCTCAATCCCCAACCTCTAATGGGAAACAGCCCCGAACTGCGCCCCTGAGTCCGTTAGGCTGCACTCCGACTGTCACCCTGGAGCAAGCTCTGACTCGCCTGGCCGGTGTGGGGCCAAGGAATGCGGAGCGTCTGGCCAAATTAGGGCTGTTGAGTGTGCGCGACCTGCTTTTCTACTACCCCCGCGACCATGTTGACTACGCCCGCCAGGTTAGTATTCGCGAGTTGGAGCCCGGAGAGACGGTGACGGTTGTGGGAACGGTGAAGCGATGCAGCTGCTTTACTAGCCCGCGCAATAAGAAATTAACCATTCTAGAGGTGGTATTGACAGACCGCACGGGTCAACTTAAAATAAGCCGCTTTTTCGCCGGTCGCTTTAGCTCTCGGGCTTGGCAAGAGGAACAAAAACGCCTGTACCCCATCGGCGCTACGGTGGCGGCGTCTGGCTTGGTGAAACAAAATAAATACGGCACAACGCTGGACGACCCGCAACTGGAAGTCCTTGACGACGCCGACGGCGCTATAGAATCGATGGCAGTGGGGCGGTTGCTGCCGGTTTACTCCCTGACGGAAGGCGTGGGGGCGGAGGTGGTGAGAAAGGCGATTTCCGCAGCGCTGCCCTCCGCCAGCTACATCAAAGACTCCCTGCCGGCGGAAGTGCGCGATCGCTACGGGTTGATGAACTTGCACGAGGCGATCGCCAATATCCACTTCCCACCTGACCGCGACCTCCTGCAAGAGGCGAGACGCAGGCTGGTCTTCGACGAGTTTTTCTACCTGCAGCTGGGACTGCTCAGCCGCCGCCAGAGCCAGCGCTCTGCCCAGAACAGCACTAAGCTTCGCTCCAAAGGCAAGCTGATTGACAAGTTCTACAAGCTGCTGCCGTTTAAGCTGACTAATGCCCAGCAGCGGGTGATTAATGAAATCCTCAATGACTTGCAAAAGCCGGAACCGATGAACCGGCTGGTGCAGGGGGATGTGGGTGCCGGCAAGACGGTGGTGGCAGTGGTGGCGATGCTGGCGGCGATTCAATCTGGCTACCAGGCGGCGCTCATGGCTCCCACTGAGGTGCTGGCAGAGCAGCACTACAAAAAGTTGGTGTCGTGGTTAAATTTGCTACACCTGCCGGTGGAGCTGCTCACCGGCTCGACCAAAGTCTCGAAGCGCCGCCAAATCCACGCCGGGCTGCAAACTGGAGAGCTGCCGGTGTTAGTCGGCACTCACGCCCTGATTCAAGAAACTGTCAACTTCCACAAACTGGGATTAATCGTTATCGACGAGCAGCACCGGTTTGGCGTCGAGCAGCGGGCGAAATTGCAGCAAAAAGGCGTTGACGGGGTGCCCCACGTCCTGACGATGACGGCCACTCCCATCCCTCGAACCCTGGCGCTGACGCTGCACGGCGATTTGGATGTCAGTCAAATTGACGAGTTGCCGCCGGGAAGGAAACCGATTCAAACAACGGTACTTTCGGGTCAAGAGCGCACCCACGCCTACGATCTTATCCGCCGGGAAGTTGTCAGCAACCGTCAAGTTTATGTGGTGCTGCCCCTGGTAGAAGAATCGGAAAAGCTGGATTTGAAATCTGCCATTGAGGAGTACCAGCGGCTGCAGGACGTGGTTTTTCCGGAATTCCAGGTGGGGCTGCTCCACGGACGCCTGACTTCAGCTGAGAAAGAGGCGGCTATTGGCAAATTTCGGGAGGGAAAGACTCAAATTCTCGTGGCTACTACGGTTGTGGAAGTGGGTGTGGATGTGCCCAATGCTACAGTTATGCTGATTGAAAATGCGGAGAGATTCGGGCTGTCCCAGCTGCACCAGTTGCGCGGTCGCGTCGGTCGCGGCGCTGACAAGTCTTACTGCTTGCTGCTGGCGAGTCCTAAGGCGTCAGCGGACGCCCGCCACCGGCTGGGGGTGATGGCGCAGTCGCAAGATGGCTTTTTTATTGCCGAGATGGACATGCGCCTGCGCGGGCCCGGTGAGGTGCTCGGCACTCGCCAGTCGGGCTTGCCTGATTTTATGCTGGCCAGTTTAGTGGACGATCAGGAGGTTTTGATGTTGGCTCGGGATGCCGCTGAGAAGGTGATGGAGGTGGACGCAACGCTGGATATCTGGCCGCAGATGAAGGCGGAGCTGGAGCTGCACTACCAAAAGTTAATAGGTGGGGCGCTTTGGACTTGACGGCGGCTCCCCACGTTTTTTGTGGGGTTTTTGCTGCATGGCGCTGCTTTGCAGCGCCATATCCAGTTCGGTTGAGCGCCCCTAATTTGGTAAGGCAGGACGCCCCTCCCGGTACATAATGAGCAATTAACCGAAATTGCTAGTTTTTCCGCGAGCGGGTCAAGACTGTTTCCTCAACTTCCGGCTCAATTTCCCTCTTTCCGTAGCCGGCACTGTCACAGCTATTTCTACAAATTATATAAAATCCTGTAGATTGCTTATAATAAAAGCCCGGAGCCACTGGCTTGGAGCTGCAATCGGTCGCACCCAGACCGGGCGGGGAAGGAAATGCGAACCCAGATGGGGTGAGGGAGGGGGACGATTTCAACCTCGGCTCTGCTGTCTGGCATCCAACCTGAGACAAGTATCGCTCACCGCAGATTGAGGATAACCTGGATTGCCACCCGGGTTGCTATTGTTGCAAACGCCCGGTATCGGGCTAGAATTCGGCGGGTCAGTGTTGAGGGTATAGCCGGTGCCCTCACCGGCATAGAAGACTGGCGCAGAAGAGTCGCCCGCTGCTGGATCGCGCTCGGTTAGTGACTTGTGGGTGGCAGCCCTCAGGGGCGCAGTTCATGCCGGTGAGCGACACGCTTTCACGCTACAGATCCGCTCTGGGCAATCCCAGAAACCGGTCTTTCCAGGGACAGAAACCCGCGTTATTCAGCTGATATTTAATAGTTGACCGGCGCACTAGGTTGACGCGCTCACTGGCAGACTTGCCGCAGCTTTGGATGAATACTTTTGGCAATCGCGCCACTGAGAACGGTCAAGTGTTCTGGAAGATAAGGCTTGCGCCCAACGAATTCGGGGCAGCGCCGGCATAACTGTGTTTCTGGAAGCGCCTTTTAAGGAGGCGCAATTTCAAACGCTTGAACTCAAAGAGGAATTTCCACATCTGGATTGCTTTGTCGAGCGGTAAACATCCGCAGTTGAGGGGAGATAAGGGCCAGCTTTTGCTGCCGGTGGAATCGGGAAGACACGCGCCGCACTCTTGAGCATGAGTCATTCCGGAATTTCCGTCAACCGTTGCAGAAGCAAGCATGAAAAGTGCCTTTAGGCAGGTTGTTGAGGGGGTGAAAAAGACCGCACGCCAAGAGGCTTGGAGGGAGCGCTGGCGCTGAAGTCTTTGACTCGCTCAAAGCCTAAACACCAGGTTCTGAGATGGTGAGCAATTAGAAAATTATGGGCCAAGCAAAAAAAATTTACATAAGCTTGCAGTCGCGTGCGTCCCGGGCGTCCCGCAACAGGCGTCCCGCCGGTGCCGGACATGTAAAAATGGAATGCTCCTGACAGAAGCCATCAAATAGGCGGCAGTTTCTGGAAGTGCTTGACAAAGGAGGCCGCCATCGGGAATGCTGGAAGCGTTACCCACCATTTACCAATCCGATACCGGGAGCGGATTTCCACTCACACGCGCACTTGCTGCGAGAGAATTTGTTAGAATGTAAAATACCAAATAGTGTAAGCCTAGGAGGACTTATGGGCCGGCGTAAATTAATGGTAACCTACACAGTCAAAGACCATCCGGGTCTAACCATTACGGTTCCGGGTAAAGAAGATAGCGAAAAAACGCGGGCGCTAGCGCTAGATGAGGTGATGCGCATGATGAGCGAAGAGACTTCTGAAATCGACAGCAATAGTTTTCCTGACGGACTGGGAGCCAAGGATCTGATCTTCGTAGAGTCACCGAAACCCGCATCGAATCAGCATCTAGATGGGAGTGAGGACTTGTCCCCTATAGAGAAGGCGGCCCGAACCGTAGCTGAATTCGCTTTGAAGAGAGCGGATTTGCAAGAACAACAGAAAAAGGCGAGCGAATATATCGCGCTAATTGAAGCCGTCTTTTCGATGACTCCTTTAACCCCTGAACAAATCCAGTTGGCTCAAGATAAGGCTTTTGCGAAAACCTTAAGTAGCTTGGCAGCGGCCAAAGTAGACTTCGACAAGTTGCTGCCAGAGGCAGAAGAGGCTTGGAAATTGCTCAAACCGGCGTTTGCCGATCCCGAACCGGAGAAAAAGACTGCAGCCACCTCTGGAAAGGGGGGCAACGCGCCGGTTGGCTGACTCCTGTCCAAATATAAACTACAGAGATGCCGCGCGGAAGGCGAGCGCGGGCGATATCCAACAGCGCTCCCAACCCAAACGGGCTTTCTCCCCGTTTGGGGGATCGCCAGTGCCAAAAGCCGCACCTGCGGAAGGCGCTCATAGAAAGTGCTGCCAGTCTGCCACACCGGCTTTTGGAAATAGGACATCTGCGCCCTGTGGCGAGCGAATTCCCCTGTGCGACAAATGCCGCACCTTCCGCGCAGCGGTGGGCGCGATCAATATTATATGCGCCTGTGACTTCTTAAGATAAAGGTAAACTTTATGCCGGTGCGCCCGCTCGTGACCTGCTCCTGTTATTAGTGCTGCGGGCCCGACAGTGCCTGCTTGACTCAGGAGCCTAAATCTGCACTCTCTGCAAAAAGGATATCCTCAAAGCCGGCGCTCGATACCGTTTGTCGGACAGGTTTGTTGCCGGCTGACAAAATCACGTCCTGTGTGGGGCGAGAGCGCTTGCCTGTTTCGCGCTGTCACCAGAGCAATTTCCAAAGGCGCTTGACGGGAGAGCGCCGAGAAAAAATACTCACCTAATATCATGTCTGGTTGATTAACCGCACTTCACACCCCCTCACCCCCCTACCCCCTCTCCCACTTGGGGTGAGGGGGTGTTTGAAAAAGACGCTTATTTTTTCTCCCCTCTCC
>CAZJNL010000136.1:6356-8842 GCA_964546515.1 uncultured Oscillatoria sp. | reverse complement strand
TCAACTGTGGTGCCGGTGGACACAAGCACAGACACGTCAACAGACAGCTCAACTGGATCGGGAGACATAGCCTCGGCACCGCCAACAGAGGGCCAGATTCCGCCTGCCGGCGGGGATATGCCGCCATCAGAACCACCGCAAGGGGGATTTCCAGGGCAGATGCCAGGGATGCCAGGGTCAATGCCAGGGCCAATGCCACCTTCAGGGACGATATCAGCCTCACCAGCAGCAGGAATGCCTGCGATCGATTGGCCACTGATGCCGCCGTACAATCCCGAACCCCCGGAAAACTATCAGGATATCGGCGCTTTGGGCGCTACTCAAACCGTAAACGACTTGGTGAGTCAAGCTGCGCCTGATAACTACCGGTTCACAGTGGAAAGTTTGGCAGAGTTCAACCTCACTCTTGACGGACTGAGCAGCAACGTCTATGTGTCTGTGCTAGACAGCGTGGGGTATCAAATCAATTCGGCTTATGGTGACGGCACTCAACCGGCATCCCTAACCAGCCTGTTAAAGCCTGGTACATACTACGTTCAAGTCAATTCCTATGGCGGCGAGACTGAGTACAATCTCAGCTTGGAAGCTGCCGCACCAACCGATATTGGCACCCTGAGCTTGGAGACACAGTTGATCGCAGATTCGTTGAGCGCAGCTGACTCCACGGATTACTTTGCCTTTACTGTGGCGGAATCCAGCGAATTGAGCCTGACTCTCGGTGGCTTGAGTGCGTATGCCTACGTCAATCTCCTCAACAGCAACGGGGATTACATCAATTACGCATGGAGTGACGGTACGACAGCAGCATCACTGAGTAACCTCTTACTCGGCGAGGGCACTTATTATCTCCAAGTCAGTGGGTATGGCAGTGAGACAAACTACACGCTCGACCTGTCGGCGACACCCAAAGCTATCCCCGCTGATAATGCCGGCAACACAAAAGAAGAGGCTCTGGATCTGGGCGTTTTGAGCGACACCCCCGTTGACGCCAGTGACTGGGTGGGGTATCCGCTAGACCTGACAGATTTCTACAAGTTCACCTTGGAAACATCCAGTGAATTGAGCTTGAGTCTGGATGGGACGATCGAGCAGAGCCCGTATGTGAGTCTCCTGGACAGCAACGGGAACTGGATTAATTCGGCATCGAATGACGGCACCAACCCCGCATTACTGAGCAGCCTCCTAGAGGCGGGCACTTATTACATCCAGGTGGATGGGTACTATGGCAGCAACACCGACTACACGCTCGACTTGTCGGCGACGCCCAAAGCCATTCCAGAAGATCCTGCCGGCGAGAGTTTAGAGGAAGCTCAGGATCTCGGCGTACTGGGGGCGGCGCAAACCTTGAGTGCGTGGGTGGATTCCTATCTTGACCCGATTGATTACTTTGCCTTCAGCCTCGAGGGATCGAGCCGGTTGAACTTGGCTGTGGAAGGTTTGACTGGGCAAGGCGCATCTGTGTCTCTCCTCGACAGCAGTGGAAACTGGATCAACTGGACGTCGAGTGACAGCACTCAATCAGGTTCGCTCAGTAACCTCTTGGATGCGGGCACCTATTACGTCCAGGTTTCTGAGTACTGGGGCAGCACGGAATACGATCTCAACCTGTCGGCGACGCCGGAAGCTATCCCCCTTGACGGAGCTGGCAATCAATTAAGCGAAGCTGCGGCTCTCGGCGCGTTGAGCAGTGTTCCGATTACCGCGAGTGACTGGGTGGGTTTGGGTGTTGACTCCATTGATTACTACAGCTTCACGGTGGACAGCGCAAGTCCAGTGAACTTGCTGCTGGATGGGCTGAGTGCCGGTGTTTATGTGCAATTGCTCGACAGCAATGGGTATTACATGAATTCGGCATGGGGTGATGGCACTAATCCGGCATCACTGGACAGTTTCTTGCAGGCAGGCACTTATTATGTGCGGGTTCAGGGTAATGAGGGTGACACGAATTACAATCTGAATCTGTCTGCAGCTAGCGCAACAGATATTGGCAGTCTGAATCAGCCGCAAACTGTCAGCGACTCTGTGGGTGTGGGAAATGCCACTGATTACTACAGCTTCACGGTGGACAGCACAAGTCCAGTGAACTTGCTGCTGGATGGGCTGAGTGCCGGTGTTTATGTGAATCTGCTCGACAGCAATGGGTATTACATGAATTCGGCATGGGGTGATGGCACTAATCCGGCATCACTGGACAGTTTCTTGCAGGCAGGCACTTATTATGTGCGGGTTCAGGGTAATGAGGGTGACACGAATTACAATCTGAATCTGTCTGCAGCTAGCGCAACAGATATTGGCAGTCTGAATCAGCCGCAAACTGTCAGCGACTCTGTGGGTGTGGGAAATGCCACTGATTACTACAGCTTCACGGTGGACAGCACAAGTCCAGTGAACTTGCTGCTGGATGGGCTGAGTGCCGGTGTTTATGTGCAATTGCTCGACAGCAATGGGTATTACATGAATTCGGCATGGGGTGATGGCACTAATCC
>CAZJNL010000136.1:0-6256 GCA_964546515.1 uncultured Oscillatoria sp. | reverse complement strand
CCGCAACAGATATTGGCAGTCTGAATCAGCCGCAAACTGTCAGCGACTCGGTGGGCCAATCTGACCCCAACGATTACTACACCTTCACCCTTGACACCTCGAGTCAATTTAGCCTGAATCTCAATGGCTTGAGTGGGAGCGGGTACGTGAATCTGCTGGACAGCAGCGGGCAGTATATAAATGGGGCGTGGAATGACGGCACGACAGCCGGCTCGCTCAGCAACCTGTTAGATGCGGGCACTTATTACCTGCAGGTCTCCGGGTATGGGGCTGACAGCGACTACACGCTCGACCTGTCGGCGACTGCCAAAGCCATCCCGCTTGATGGTGCCGGCAGCAGCACAGCCGACGCTACTGACCTGGGTGTCTTGAGCGACACTCAGTCCGTGAGTGACTGGGTGGGCAATCCTGTTGACCGCAGCGATTACTACAGCTTCACTCTCGACAGCTCCAGTTCAGTTAGCCTGAACCTCGACGGACTGAGCAGCGGTGTGAGTTTCAATCTGCTCGACAGCAGCGGGAATTACGTCAGTGGGGCGTGGGGTGACGCCACGACAGCGGCATCACTCAGCAGCCTCTTGCAGGCGGGCACCTATTACGTCGCGGTCGAAGGCTACTGGGGCGAGACGGACTACACTCTCAACCTGTCGGCGACGCCCAAAGAAATCCCCGCCGATAATGCCGGCAACACGCTGGACTTGGCGAAAGACCTGGGTGTTTTGAGCTCGCCGCAAACCGCGAGCGACTGGGTGGATAACTATATTGACCCGACTGATTACTACAAGTTCAGCCTCGACACATCGAGTAAATTGAACTTGACCCTGGATGGCTTGAGCAAACAGGGCGCGTATGTCACTGTGCTCGACAGCAGCGGCAATTACATCAATTCCGCATCGGGTGACGGCACGACACCGGCATCGCTGAGCAGCCTGTTAGATACGGGCACTTACTATGTGCAAGTCAGCGGCGGGTATGGCGGTGGCACCGACTACAGTCTCAACCTGTCGGCGACGGCGGAAGCTATCCCGCAAGATACTGCCGGCAGCACGCCAGCGGAAGCTCGAGACCTGGATGCCTTGACCGACGAGCCGCAAACCGTGAGTGAGTGGGTGGACAGCCGTCTTGACTCCACGGACACCTACAAATTCACCCTGGCCGAATCCAGTGAGGTCAGCCTGGGTGTTGACAGCTTGACCGGCGCTGCCTATGTGACGCTGCTCGACAGCAACGAGCAATATGTCACTGGGGCGTGGAGTGACGGCACGACTGCCGCATCCGCCACTAAGCTTCTGCAGGCGGGGACTTACTTCGCTCAGGTCAGCACATATGCCAGTGATGTGGACTACGCTCTCAACCTGTCGGCAACGGCTAAAGCCATCCCCCCCGACAATGGTGGCGACACGCCGCAGGAGGCGACAGCGCTGGGTGACTTGAGTCCTGCCCAAACCCTGACTGACTGGGTGGGGAGCCCTGTTGACCCGAATGATTACTACAGCTTCACCCTCCCGGCTGCCGGCACGGTCAGCCTGACTCTAAATGGCTTGAGTGCGGGTGCGGGCCTGACTCTCTACGACAGCAATCAGGAATATCTCAATTCCGGTTATGGTGATGGCGCTAATCCGGCATCCCTGAGCCAGCAATTAGCTGCCGGTAGCTACCTGGTTCAGGTCAGCAGTGGGGAACAGACCGACTACAGTCTGAGCCTGTCGCCGGTTGTGTAGGGACTTTTTCTGGATAATTCATCCGCTCTGTAGGGTGCGTTAATTTAATAACGCACCCTTTTTTTTCAGGGTGCTTTTTCAGGGTGCTTTTGAGTCCTGCTGCCGGCTAATCTCAACAAAGAGAGGCAGCGGCAGGGGGAGGAAGTTAAACTAATTAAACGTAAAATATCAGCGTTCAGAAACCGCAGGCCATAAAAAAGGTGCTTTGTTGAAACCTGGTTGATGGATATTCCGTTTATTTAGGTCTACATAATAGGGCGGCTGCAACGGCTGGGGAAAGCAGCAGGGGCGGGTCTTGTGCCTGTCCCTAGAAGCGGAAGGGGGCCAAGGGGTGCCAGTAGAGGGAGCGCCAAGAAGCGCTGGCTGCTTTGGCAGCAACGACGCCACCGGAAATGATATAGCGGAGAATCACAGGCAGTGGACAATTTGTTAAAAGGGGTCAATCTTTATTTAATTGGTATGATGGGTGCGGGCAAGAGTACGGTGGGGCGCATCTTGGCCAGGGAGTTGGGCTCTCGCTTTGTGGACACGGACGCCCTGATTGAGCGAGTGGCGGGGATGTGGGTCAGCGAGATTTTTGCTGAGCGGGGGGAAGAGGGGTTTCGGGAACTGGAAGCGAAGGTGCTCGGGGAAGTGGCGGCGTACAAGAATTTGGCGGTGGCCACCGGCGGGGGGATCGTGCTGCGCCGGCACAACTGGAGTTACCTGCAGCACGGGATTGTGGTGTGGCTGGATGTGCCGGTGGAACTGCTAATCGCCCGCCTGCAAGAGGATACCACTCGCCCACTGTTAAGAAACCCTGACCCAAAGGGAAAATTGCAGCAGCTTCTACAGGAACGGCAACCGCTGTACGCGCAAGCGGATGTCCGCGTCAGCGTTGGGGAGGGTGAAACGCCGGAACAAGTGGCGGCGCGGGTGATTGAGGAGGTGCGCAAGGTGCTCAAGCCCGAGGTGACGGGTGCCGGTGAGTCCAATTAGCCTGGGGGAAACTGTGAAAATAAAGATGGTTGAGAACCCCTTGGTGCCGGTAAACTGCAATTGACGCCCTTTTGTGGTTTGATTGTACTTATCATGCCTACCCAACAAGATTTCGTCCAGGAAGCTGAAGCTACGCGGGTGCGAGTCCTCAGTGAGGCGCTGCCTTACATCCAGCAGTTTGCCGGTCGCTCCGTCGTGGTCAAATACGGCGGCGCGGCGATGAAAGACAGCTCGCTGAAAGATAAGGTTATCCGGGACATTGTGTTTCTGTCCTGTATCGGCATGCGACCGGTGGTGGTACACGGTGGCGGGCCCGAAATTAACAGCTGGCTGGATAAACTGGGCATTGAGCCGCAATTCAAGAATGGTCTGCGGGTGACCGATGCCCCCACGATGGATGTGGTGGAGATGGTTTTGGTCGGTCGGGTGAATAAGGAACTGGTTTCGCTGATTAATCAAGCGGGTGGTTCGGCAGTGGGGCTGTGCGGCAAAGATGGCAATTTGTTCAAAGCTCGTCCGGAAGGTCAAGAAGGTATGGGCTTTGTCGGCGAGGTGACTAAGGTGAATACAAAACTTTTGGAGTCCTTGGTCAACAGCCGCTACATTCCCGTCGTCTCTAGTGTGGGGGAAGACGAAAATGGACAAGCTTACAATATTAACGCGGACACGGTGGCGGGGGAACTGGCGGCTGCTTTGGGCGCGGAAAAGTTGATTTTACTGACGGATACTGTCGGCATTTTGCGCGATCCGAAAGACCCCAAGACTCTGATTGCTAAGTTGAAGATTCAAGAAGCTCGCCATCTCATCGAAATCGGCGTGGTTTCCGGCGGGATGATTCCCAAGGTGAAATGCTGCGTGCGCTCGCTGGCTCAAGGCGTCCACGCCGCTCACATTCTTGACGGTCGGATTCCCCACGCCCTGCTGCTAGAAATCTTTACTGATGAGGGTATTGGTTCTATGATTGTGGGGTCGGAGTATAAATTGTAAGTGCCCCTGAAGGTGCCGGTGGCGCTGCAAGCCAGTGTGGGATTGCACCGGGACAGGCGACGGGACAGGCGAGACGCCTGTCCTACAGCGATTGAAGGCTGCGTGCGTTAAACCGGCACACCAACTCTGAAAAACCTCCCCTGGAAATATGTCACCATTTTCCCTTGTTCAAAACCCGTTTTCTGAAAAATATACTCCCGAGAGAAGAGAGATGGGGGGTTAGGTTTTTCGCACCTGTACCTGGATTTGATATAAAGTTAGTACCAGCGTCCCCGAAACCGCCGGCAGGCCTTGGAGCGGGGAGCAAAAAAAGGCCCGGGGTTTTATGCAATTTAAATGTATGAAACGGGAGCTGCCAAAATTCCGGACGGGACTGCTGAGGTTCTGTAGATGGATAAATCGATTTGAGCCAGGAGAGAAATGAACATCCCTCTGATTGTGGATATTGCCGTAGGCTTAATTTTTATTTACCTGATATTAAGCTTGCTGGCTTCGGAAATTCAAGAGCTGATCACCACCCTGCTGCAGTGGAGAGCGGAACATTTAAAGAAATCGATTGAAGTGCTAATAGCGGGTGGCACTGACGACAGTGCGAACGATCGGAAAGCCCGAGAACTGGCTAATTCACTTTACGATCACCCTCTGCTGAGGAACTTGAATCAGGAAGCTAAAGGACTGCTAGCCCAGTCATTCCGCCGGCTGAGTGAGGCAGTGGTGGGCTTGTATCGCCGGTTTGTGCCGAAAAGCGACAGTGTTTTTGACGGGAAATCTTCGGGTCCTTCTTATATTCCTGCGGAGACATTTGCTCGGACGCTTGTTGACACTTTGAAACTTAAACCCTTGGCTCAGGCGCTGACTGTTTCGCGCGTGGAGCGGTTTAAGCAAGAGCGACTGTTGGGTGAGATAGTACAGATTTTAAATGAATCCAATCTGGGGGAGGAGGAGAGCGCCTTAATTGAGAAAAATCTCCAGAAGTTTGCTGAAAGCCTTGACGCTATTGTTGCTGATTTACAAGCTGGTCGAACTAGCTTGGAGGTTTCCGTTGAGCGGATGTCGGGCAAGCTGAACACCTATGTTGAGAATTGCGAGGTGGCCTTGGGCGCGGGCGAGCCATCGGGGGAGATGTTTCTCAGACGGCTAGAATTGCTCAGGCAAGATGTTTTTGGGGAAGCTGAGACAAAAGCCCTACTGGTAACGCTGAAGCCCACTTTGACGGAAGTGGTCAAAGTAATTCTTAAAAATCCCGAAAACTACGCAGAGTTTGAAAGTGCAATTCTAGATAAGGACAGCCCCACCTATAAAGAAATTGTCGAGTTAATCGATAGGTTGCCAGACTCTCTTAAACAGAGTCTGGCGGAACTTGCTAGCCGGGTTAAAAGTGGGAAGTTAAGTATCGAGGATGATATTAGCGACCTGCAAAAGCAAATTGAAACCTGGTTTGACAGCTCAATGGAGCGAGCGTCTGGGGTCTATAAGCGCAATGCCAAAGGGGTGGCTATTTTGATTGGTTTAGTGGTAGCTGTGATTGCTAATGGCGATACGTTCTACATCATGAATAGCTTGTCAAAAGATTCTGTGCTGCGAGCCGCGATTACAGAGAATGCAGAGCAGGTGGTCAGTAAAGGGGCTCCGACAGCAGAGCCTTTGGAAGAAATCAAGAAAAGCGTCAGAAAATCCCTAGATGACGTTTCCATGCCTGTGGGCTGGAGCGCTGTTAATGTAAAACAACAGGATGAGGCGGAAAAAGGATGGCCTGTTCCTTATCTGCAGCGGATTTTGGGCTGGCTGGTCAGTGGCCTAGCTGTTTCGATGGGTTCATCTTTTTGGTTTGATTTACTGAGCAAGCTTATCAATGTCCGTAATACTGGCAAAGCTGACTTCGCTAGCAAAAAGAGCGACCCTTCTACCTAGTGCAACGGGGCAGAAGGAAACCGTCTGGCGCGGAGTGAGGAGTGAGGAGTGAGGAGAATGGGAGAGTGGGGGAATTTCCCACTCTCCCATTCTTTTTCGGGGTGAGCGGTGAAGGGAGCCGGTTGGATTTGTTTCGTTTCGTTTCGTTTGGTTTCGTTACAATCCCGTTTCCGGGATTTATTTTCACGCCAGTCACGAAGCCTCACCGGCCTCGCCAACTGCCCTTTATTATATATATATCACCCTTGAGCGCTTGTAGCGTTCCAGGAGAACGCACCCTACTTATCAGGGGGATGAATTTCCTCGCCCGCTGTGTTATGATTGGCGCGACTGGGACTGCAGCGCGGTACTCGGTTACTGCCTAAGGCAGTACAGAGGTGTGGGGGGGCTGGAAAAAATCAGGGAGAAATTGACGCAAAGCATATTCAACCGTGATCTGGCTCACAGTAGACTCCTTGGATTTACCGATAAAGTAAAGATAAGTCGGGCAGAAATGCGTCAGTCTCTGCTGTTGCGCTGCCGGTAGCCTTTTTTAGGAAAACTGGCATGCCACCCACACAGATGTTTTGGCGATCGGGTGACGCAACTCTCTGGGTAAAGTGATGGAATGGGCCAGTTGGATGTGCCAGTGCAGCTTCGGTTCCGTTTCCGGGATTCAT
>CAZJNL010000135.1:0-8855 GCA_964546515.1 uncultured Oscillatoria sp. | reverse complement strand
AAGGGGGGCCCGTAGGGAGCGTCAGCCCTAGAGCCAGCGCCGACTCTTGGTTTGGGATCTATCGGGCTGACGCACCTTACTTTGAAAAGCGCATTTTTGCTGTAGAATAGGGAAATACCAATCAGGAAACCTGCCTCATGGAAACGAAACTCTTTGACACTCACATTCAAGCCTCCCAGGTTTTGCTAACGCCGGCTGAAATCCAAGCCAAATTGCCTTTAACAGACTTGGCAAATCAAAATGTTTTAAAATCCAGGAAGGAAATTGAAGATATCCTTGACCGGAAAGACTCCCGCAAGTTCATAGTTGTTGGCCCTTGCTCCATACACGATATCAAAGCCGCTCAAGACTATGCAGTTAAATTAAAGGAACTTGCCGCTCAAGTAAGGGATAAGTTATTGCTAATTATGAGAGTTTACTTTGAAAAGCCAAGGACAACCGTGGGTTGGAAGGGATTAATTAACGACCCCGATATGGACGATTCTTTTCACATAGGGAAGGGGCTATTAATCGCCAGGAGCCTGCTGTTAAAATTAGCAGAGATGGGACTGCCGGCTGCTACAGAAGCCCTCGACCCTATAGTGCCCCAGTACATTGGCGAACTGATTTCATGGTCGGCGATAGGAGCTCGCACGACCGAATCGCAAACTCACCGAGAAATGGCCAGCGGGCTGTCCATGCCGGTGGGCTTTAAAAATGGCACAGATGGCAATATAGAAGTGGCTATAAATGCCATGAAATCAGCGAAAGAACCTCACAATTTTTTAGGGATTAACCTAGGGGGACAGGTCAGCATATTTCAAACCAAAGGCAATGCCTACGGGCATATTATCCTGCGCGGGGGTGGCGGTCAGCCTAATTACGATGCGGAGACGGTAAAAAAAGTGGAAGAAAAATTAAAGGCTGCCAATTTGCCCCCCAATGTAGTAATTGACTGTAGCCACGGAAATTCCAACAAAGACTACAAGCGCCAGAGCGCTGTATTTGAAGATGTCATTGGGCAAATAGCGGCGGGGGACACATCCATCGTAGGGTTGATGCTGGAATCTAATTTGTGCGAAGGCAACCAACCCCTGACCAGGGAGGAGCGGGCGCAATTAAAATATGGCGTTTCCGTGACCGATCCCTGTATTGGCTGGGAGGAAACAGAAAAGATTATTTTGGCGGCTTGGGAAAAACTAAGTAAACAAACAAATTCTTGAGCGCCTGCGGCGGTTGTAGCACCTGTGCCCCGGTTTGTAGTTGGGCTTTAGCCCCCGGTTTGTAGTTGGGCTTTAGCCCCACCCGTTCGCCAAGGGCGTAGGGTGCGTTATTGACGCACCCCACTTCAGTTGCAATTTTGCCACGATTCGCTCAAAAATGTTTGAATTATGAGAGCAAAGAGCTACTCACGATTTACAGCCATGCCCAAACGCATTTCTCGCCGGCAGTTCCTCAAGCACACTCAAGCCGCTTTTCTGGGTCTTTCCGCTTTCAGCGCTGCTAGCTTGGGGTGCAATTCTCAAGCTTCCGGACAGTGGAAACCCAGCGCCTCCCCAGAAAAACTGATTGCTAACCTTGAAAGCCGAATCCCTCAACTGATGGAAGAAGCAGGCGTTCCAGGCGCTGCGGTGGCGGCTGTCAGAAACGGCGAGATTTTCTGGAGTCGGGGTTTCGGCGTCAAAAATATAGATACTGGGGAGCCGGTGAGCGCCGACACCGTGTTCGCCGCCGCTTCCCTGAGCAAGCCGGTTTTTGCCTACGCGGTTCTCAAAATGTGCGAGCGGGGCGAACTCAACCTCGACACTCCTTTAACACACTATACCGATAAACCTTACATTTCCGACCCCAGAATCGAACAAATCACGGCGCGAATGGTGCTGTCCCACACGACAGGATTTCCCAACTGGAGCGGGGACGACCCGGTATGGATAGACTTCACGCCTGGAACCCGCTTTAGCTATTCTAGCGAAGGATTTCTCTATTTGCAAACTGGTGTGGAGCGCCTGACTGGAGAGCCGCTAAATGATTATATGACTCGCAATGTATTCGCGCACCTCGGCATGAACAGCAGTAGCTATGTCTGGAAGCAGGCGTACCAATTCTTAGCGGCAAACGGTCACGACCGCGAGGGCAACCCAGACCCTCTGAGCAAACCGAAAGAGGCAAATTCCGCCGGCAGCTTGCGCACAACCGCCGCCGACTACGCTAAATTTCTGTTAGCCATGACCGAGCCTGCTTCCAGTGACCCTTTTCGGCTCAGTCAAGAAAGCTTGAATAACATGCTGCGAGAAAATGTTAAAATTAGTCAGTCCCTTGGCTGGGGGCTGGGCTGGGGATTGGAGCGCACAGGCTCGGGAGATTTCTTCTGGCACTGGGGGGACAGCACCATTTTCAAAAGTTTCACCCTGGCTTCCCGAAGACTTAAAACCGGCATCGCCATCTTGACCAACAGCGAAAATGGACTGCTAATCGGCGAAGATATTGTCGGAATGGCAGTGGGTGGCAAGCATCCCGCATTTTCTTTTTCTATGATACAATACTGATAAGTAAGTGAGGGGCAATCAGGTCTGCGAAATCCAAAAACAAAAGGGAGCGTGTTTTTGTCGTGCGGAAAAAAAGCCCTCACACCCCCTACTCCCCTGGCCGCTCCCGAGGGGGGAGAAGGGGAAATTATTGGTTTCCCCCCCTCTCCCTTAATGGGAGAGGGGGGTTAGGGGGGGTGAGGGTGAGAATCTTTGCAATAATAGCTGCCGACAGCGCAGAGCAAGAAGTGGAGAGAGTCCGTCAGGGACAGGCACGCTTCGGCGGACTTCGGCGAGGGCACCCAGCGTGCCGGCGCGATTGTTTTTGCGCCGATACGAGAGAGTGCGGTGTGGCGCGAGTGCCTGGAAACGGAGGTGAAAGAACGTGCCGGTGGGAAAGATAAAGATTTTTCTGGCGGTTGTTAGAAGTATCCTAGCTAGTAGGGGGCGCGGCGACGCACCTTACTGCTCAGAGGTGAGGAAGATGGATTTATTTGAGGCAAGCCAAGTAGGGGATATTACCAAGGTTCGGGAACGGATTGAGGCGGGGGTGGATGTGAATGCCAGAGACAATTTTGGCAGAACCCCACTGATGCAAGCTGCGCGGGATGGACGCGCCGAGATTGTGCGAGTCTTGATCGCAGCTGGGGCAGATGTGAGTGCATTTGACAACAGCGAGGTCACAGCGCTAATGAAGGCGGTTGCGGCTTATAAGGCGGACAGCGAAACAGTGCGAGCTCTCATCGAAGCCGGCGCAGACGTAAATGCCAAGGACGAAAATGGCAAAACTGCTTTGCTTTATGCGGCTGAGCGGGGTCATGCGGATGTGGTGCGAGCGCTGATAGATGCCGGCGCGGATGTGAATGCGAAAGCTGAAAAAGTGGCAGTGGGGTGGAACAGAACCGCCTTGATGTATGCTGCTTTACAAGGTCACACTGAGGTTGTGCGGGCGCTGATCGCCGCCGGCGCGGATGTGAATGTCAAAAACTCACGCGGCGAAACTGCTCTCCTGTGGGCAGCAGCGGAGGGTCACGAGGAGATTGTGCGGCTTTTAATCGCAGCTGGGGCGGATGTGAATGCCAAAAACGCGGACGGCGAGACAGCCGTTTCAGTTGCTGCAATTGAGGACTGCACCGAAACCGTCCAGCTTCTCTGCCAAGCCGGCGCGGATGGGTGTCCGATTGGCTGAAGCAGAGCGCCGGCAACTCGAGGGCATCCGCCATCCTATCAAGTCCGGTTGATTGCCCACAATTAATTTTTTCCCCCCCGCTCCCAGACGCGATAAATCGCGTCTCTACAAGAATGACACAACCGAACTTGATATAACGGGCCCGTTTCGGCGCTCAAAGCTTTGCTGGGGGTGCCACCCTGACTCGCTATTTAATATCAGGCAATGCCTGGGATTGGCCAGAACAAGTCACCGTTCTGGCCTTTTTTCGCGCTGATTGCCATAGACAGCAGGGTGCGTCAGGTGCTACTCTGATTGGCTGAACTGCATCCATCTCAAAGGTGCTTTTGCATGAAATTTACACTCTCCGTTTTTCCCTGGAGAATCACCAAAGCCCTGACCAGCGCTGTATTATTTTTTACCGCTGCCGGCATCGCTGTCCAGTATGCTAAGTACGGTCTGAACTATCGCGCCAGATGGTTAAACTTATTTAACCTCGACCAGGAACTCAATTATCCTTCCTGGTACGCCTCGTTCACCTTGGCGTTTTGTTCCCTGCTTATCGCCGCGATTGCCTCTGCCAAGAAGCGGGATAACGACCGCTATTTCCGCCACTGGAAAAATTTGTCCCTAATTTTCCTTTTTCTCTCGGTTGATGAAGCGATGAGCATTCACGAACTTTTAATCAGTCGCGAGCTGCGACATTTATTGCATGCAGGCGGTATATTTTACTACGTTTGGGTGATCCCGGCAACCATTTTTGTCGCCGTCGTTGGCCTATCCTATCTCAAGTTTCTCATTGCTCTCCCTCAACAGATTAGGCTCCTCTTTCTGCTTGCCGGTGGCATCTATGTCGGCGGTGCCCTTGGCATGGAAATGGTCAGCGGGTACTGGGCGGATTTATACGGCAAGAATCATTTGAGCTACGCACTGATAGCCTGCGCCGAAGAGTGCTTGGAAATGGCCGGCGTTGCTGTCTTCACCCACGCCCTGCTGTCCTACATACGCTTGTATATGAAAGATTTGGAATTGCGGTTCCACTTCACTGATGGCACAAAACCGCAGAAGGAGATGGATTCATTGCTTGTCGGCGACCAACCAGGACATGAAAATTAACAGCTATCTATTAGTCAATGACAGTGAAAAATCTTTTAAGCCAAATTCAAAATGATAAGCGGCTCCGGTTTCACCTGCTGCTGCTCTTGGTGTGGGTTGCCATCGGGACTGGTTTGCGCTTTACCAATTTGGCGTCGAAAACTCCTTCAACAATTGAGTTTGCAACCCTCATTTTTAGCTTGGGTAACAGTGTTCGAGCGGTGCCGCTGGAGCGAGCGTTCGGGCTAGATACGCTCCTCAAACCGCTGCAAACCAATCCTGATGCCAGCATCAGTGAAGTCATCCACCACCTGTTCGCAGAAAGCACCCACCCTCCGGTATATTTTGCGCTAACTCACCTGTGGCTGAAACTTTTTCCTGCGGATGGTGGACTGGTTTCACTGTGGGCGGCGCGTTCGCTCAGCGCCCTTTTTGGCGCAGCCTCTATTCCAGCGGTGTTTGGGCTGGGATGGCTGGCTTTTCGCTCTCGCAAAGTGGGTCAAATGGCGGCGGCGCTGATGGCGGTTTCTCCCTACGGAATCTTTCTAGCTCAAGAAGCCCGCCACTACACTTTGCCGGTTTTGCTCATTATCGCTTCTTTGTGCTGCCTGGTGACAGCCACGCGCTCTGTTAACAGTCGGACTCCTCTACCAATCTGGGTGGGATTAACCTGGGTGGGGATTAACAGTCTGGGGCTTGCGGTTCATTACTTCTTCAGCCTCGCCCTCGCTGCTGAGGCGCTAGTTTTGCTGGGATTTGGATTTGGGGAATTGCGAAGAGAAAAATTTCCCCCTCTCGCCCTTCTATCCTCTCAACCTTGGTTGCGAATTTATGCCGTAGCCGCCGGCACTCTTACAGGAGGCTTAGTTTGGCTGCCGGCTTTGAAAGGAGCCTCAGACAGCGAGCTGACGCGCTGGATTTACAGCGGCAATCCTTTTAGCGACTGGCTGGAGCCAGTGGTGAGAGTTTTGGCTTGGGTAATTACCATGCTGTCGCTGCTGCCGGTGGAAGGAACACCGCTGCCAATTGCGATTGCATCCGGTCTGGGAATGGGGGTTTTTCTACTCTGGGCGCTGCTTATTTTCTGGCGAGGTATCAAAATCCAGATGGGGCAACCGGCTGCCCGTGATAGCGCCCTCATTTTAGGCGGGTTTACTTTAGGAACAGTGGCGCTAGTTTTTGGCATCACTTACGGGTTGGGCGCTGATTTAACACTAGCCGCACGCTATCACTTCGTCTACTTTCCAGGGGTGATAGTTTTGCTAGGATCTGCGATCGCTTTCTGTTTAGACGCTCCAGTAGGGTGCGTTAGCGACAGCGTAACGCACCCCACAACTGAAGTAGGGTGCGTTAGCGACAGCGTAACGCACCCTAAAAGCTGGTTCACCGGGAGGAAAAAAGCCGCAGCGCTGATTTTGCTGATGGGCTTGGCAGGGGGGCTGACAGTAGTCTCGAATCTGGGATTTCAAAAATCCAAACGAGCCGACATCCTAGTTCCTGTAATTATACAGAGGTCGGAGGTTCCTGTTTTGATAGCGACGGTTCACAAAACCCACGCTGAGACGAGAGCTATGATGGGGTTGGCTTGGGAATTCAAACACCGCAACCGCTTATCTCCAGCAAGTCACCCCCAGTTTCTCTTGGCTCATAAAGACGACGATTCTCAACCGGCTTCTGAGGCGCTGTACAGAACGCTCGAACAACTGCCGCGACCGTTGGATTTGTGGGCGGTCAATTTCACCGCAGCTTTCGAGCCGGCGGCACAAAACTGTGCTGCTGATTCTAAAAAACTGCCAAAAGTTGCCGGCTATAAGTACCGACTTTATCACTGCAAATAAGCCTGCCCAGGCACGGGGCAGGGAAAAAATTTAGACTTGTAGCGTTACGCTATCGCTAAGAGAGCATTTATAAAGAAAAAGTGAAGCCACAAGAAACCGGGTTTCTTGTACTGGGTCAGCGGTCTTGCCTGAGCCCCCCTACAGAAGAAACCCGGTTTATGGCCACCATTCCTGCTTAACAATTACTTTATAAATCAGCTCTAACGCTACAATGGAAGTAGGGTGCTAATGCCCTCGCACTCCCTCACCCCTAGGCAGAACACGCAAGAGCATTAGCACCCTATAATGGAAAGAAAGCAGGAATCAATAATCGAGCTGTTAAAATGACAGAAGCACAAAACACAACAGTCTCCACCGGCACAGACAGTAAAGGCTTTTCACTGACTATCTACAACCAGGACTTCGCAGTCGTGCGCGAGCAGCGCCAGATTCACCTCAACCAGGGCACCAACTTTGTCCGCTACGAAGACGTGGCGGCGCAAATCGACCCCACCTCAATCAGTCTCAAATCGCTCACCGCACCGAATGGAGTGGTTGTGCGCGAGCAAAACTACCAGTATGACTTGCTCGACGCGAGCAGCATCTTGAATAAATCCGTAGGCAAAATAGTCCGCTTCAGACGAGTCAACCCAGACGGACAGATTGAAGTGCTGGAAGGCACCCTGCTGAATCCGCCGGCTTTGGGTTCTTATGAAGATCGGGGGGTGGTTATCCGCCTCAGCGATGGGCGCATCGTGCTCAATCCTGCCGGTGAGATAGAACTCAACGAAATGCCCGAAGGATTAGTATCTCGTCCGTCGCTGCTGTGGAAACTGGATGTCACTGAAGCTGCGGAACACACCGCCGAAGTTTCCTATTTGGCAAACGGCATCACCTGGAAAGCCCATTATGTAGCCGTTGTGAATCAGGAAGAAACCCAAGTAGACATCACCGCCTGGGTGACGCTAGACAATCGCAGCGGCGCTACTTATCTAGACGCTCAGCTGCAGTTAATTGCAGGAGACGTGCGCCGCGTGCGAGAACCGGTGGTGCGCTTTCGTAACGCTAATGCCCTTTATGCTGAATCCCCGCAGCCCCTGTTTCAAGAAGAAGCTTTTTTCGAGTACCACCTCTACACCCTGCAAGGCACTACCACCGTGCGAGACAGCGAAACCAAACAGATGACATTACTTTCGGCAGCAAACGTGCCGGTGAGGCGCAAACTCGTGTATGATGGCAGCAAGCAGCAGCAGTGGGGTGAGTCCAATCCGGGGGAAGGAGGCGACACGCAGCTGGCAAAAGTAAGCGTCGTGCTGGAACTGCAAAATAGCCAAGAAAACAATATGGGCATGCCGCTGCCAAAGGGCACAGTAAGAGTTTACAAAGCAGACGCTCGTGGCAACCTGCAATTTTTGGGCGAAGACTCCATCAACCACACCCCGCGCAACGAAAAGGTGCGCCTGTACATCGGCGACTCGTTTGATGTTGTCGGCGAGCGCAAGCGTGTCAGTCTCGAACAAATCTCAGAGCGCGTCACTGAGGAAAGTTTTGAAATTTCCATCCGCAACCGCAAGCCGGACAGCGCAGACGTCTCCGTGGTGGAGCGCTTCTGGGGTGACTGGCAAATTCTAAAAAGCAGCCACGAATACAGCCAACTGGATGCGCGAACCGTGGAATTTACGATTGCGGTTGAAGCCGACAGTGAGGTAAAAATAACTTATACCGTGCGCACAATCCGTTGAGGACGAGATGACTGTTTACTTTTACGGCACCCGCGACAAATACGGCGGCTTCTCCAACTTTTCGCCCCACGGCTTCGTTAGCGAAGCGGCTCCGCAGGAGCTGCTGGATGGCGTTTATTGGCCAACCAGTGAGCATTACTTTCAAGCCCAAAAATTTGCCGGCACGCCCCACGCCGACGAAATCCGGCAGGCAAAAACGCCCAAGGATGCTGCCAAAATGGGGCGCGACCGCAAGCGCCCCCTGCGTCCCGACTGGGAGCAAGTAAAAGACGATATCATGCGGCGCGGCGTGCTGCGCAAATTTGAAACCCATGCCGACATCCGCGAGGTGCTGCTCTCCACCGGCAGCGAAGAAATTGTCGAGAATTCCCCCATCGATTACTACTGGGGCTGCGGCGCTGATGGCAGCGGCAAAAATAGGTTGGGGCAGATTTTAATGGAAGTCAGGGAAATCCTGCGCTCGCGCACCGAAGACTAAATTAGGATCGTCCCATTTTTGTAAATCCATCTCTTGTAGGACAGGCGTCTC
>CAZJNL010000134.1:4733-8877 GCA_964546515.1 uncultured Oscillatoria sp. | reverse complement strand
CTTTCTCCTTTCTCCTTTCTACTTTCTCCTTTCTCCTTTCTCCTTTCTCCTTTCTACTTTCTACTTTCTACTTTCTACTTTCTACTTTCTACTTTCTACTTTCTACTTCTGCGTTCATCTGCGCTTAAAAATACCCACGCACTGGACACCGGGCCTAAAACTGCAAAAGGGCGATCGCGAGACTTCGGCAGTCTTAACTGCACCTTTGTCAGCGGCAAAAAAATCGAACCAGCGCCACCCAACCCCAGAAGAAGGCGCCAAAATAAAATTGCCAGAAGACAACTCGCACAAGACAAATAAAACTCGGTCAACCCCGGCGACTTCTCCCCCTCTCCCCCTCTCCCCTGCAGCCGAAACCGCGCAAATTAAATGCCTGAGAGCTTATTGCCGGCGCTCGCCTTTGGGGCGGGAAGCCGCAGGATTTGCTCCCCTTGCAGTGACCGGCATCACTCACAGCCAAGTATTTCGTCACATTCTCCTTAAGATTTGCATCACTTGACTGCCACACAAATATCACAATTTTACCCTGATTTAAATCACCCAACGCTTGATATCGATGCGGCCTAATAAAGAGAGACAAGTTGAATCGAGTCCGATGCAAGCACAAGCCACCGCTCCCCAACTTTCCATCGAACAGCTGGTAGATAGTATCTTTGCCTGTCACAGAATTACCCGCGCCGACCAGCAGCGGTTTATGTCGGCCATGCTCTCTAAAGATTCCTTCAGCCCAGCAGATCGCAGGCCGATCGCCCGCGTGTTTGACTGCTTGCAAAAGGGATTGTTAAGGGTTGTGGCGTCAGCTACCTCCTAATGGTTTACTTATGTCATGGCCGCCGGCATTTGAGACCAATTGGTCTCAAAATGGCTGAGGGTAAAATTGGTCTGCCAATGGCAGACAAACCGCTAAGGTAAAATTGCTGCAAGAGGGATTGTCACGACGCTGCCAGAAAGCGAAAATCTTAAATCTTCAATCTTAAATCTTAAATCTTAAATCCCCTCAGTCGTGGATTTTGCCATTCGGCAGGGTGGTTACCTTCAGCTTGACTCCGCGCCGGTCTGCGTTTACCACGTTGGCTTTGTGCAGGTTAGCCCCACTCAAATCGGCTTGACTCAAGTCGGTGCCAATCATGTGCGACCCACTCAGGTTCGCTCCCGTCAGGTTGGCTCCGCTCAAGTTGGCTTGAATCAGATACGCCCCACTCAGATTGGCATTACTCAAGTCCGCCCCGCTCAGGTTCGCTCCCGTCAGGAGTTTCCCGCTCAAGTTGGCACCATTCAAGTCTGCCCCACTCAGGTTGACCCCACTCAAATTTGCCTGGTTCAGGCAAGTCCGGGTCATGTCTGTCTTGCTCAAGTCTGCCTTGCTCAGATTGGCCCGACTCAGGTTGGTCTGCGACAGATCGGCCTCCCTGAGTGTTGCCCCGTTCAGGTGCGCCTCGCTGAGGTTAGCGGAATTCAGGACTGTCCCAGTCAGGTTGGCCTGAGTTAGAGATGCCCGGTTCAGGTTCGCCAGCTTCAGCTTCGCCCCGCTCAGGTTGGCCCCGCTCAGGTTGGCCTCCGTCAAGTCTGCCTTGCTCAGGCTAGCCCCACTGAGATTGGCTTGACTCAGGTCAGCTCCTCTGAGATTTGTCCCAATCAGGTAGGTTTCGCTCAGCTGAGCGCCATTCAGCTGAGCTTCACTGAGGTTGGCCCCACTCACGTCTGCGTTTGTCAGGATGGCCCCAGCCAGGTTGGCTCCGCTCAGGTCTGCCCAGTTCAGGTGCGCCCCGGTCAGGATAGCTCCGCTCAAGTTGGTTCCACTCAGGTTGGCTCCGCTCAAGCTGGCTCCGCTCAGGTTGGCTCCCCTCAGGTTGGCCCCGCTCAAGTTGGCTTTGCTCAAACCTGCTCCACTCAGAAATGCCCCACTCAAGTCGGTTTGGCTCAGGTCGGCTTTGCTCAAACTGGCCCGACTAAAATCCCTAGCTCCCTGTGCGTATCGCTGCACAAGTTCGTCTCTGGTAAAGCTGGGTCTGGGAGTGGTCATCAGGTCAGCGTTCATTGCAAGCATCCGTTGACGATTTCTTTATCTTTCTTTTGGGATCGTAGATCATTGCGCCACCGCTATGATACCGAATTTTCCCTGATTTTTTATTAAAGTTTACATAAAGATCAACATATAGAGGAAAAGAATAAGATTTATGAAAAATTGTGTGTTTTTTCGCTAGAACTCAAAGTCTTGCCGGTCGTGGCAGCTGTCTCCATCTGGGCCATAGGGATGAATGGCGCAGACCAACAAGTTGCCGCCATAGTATTGGCCGTAATAGTACCGGCAGCCGGTGCAGGGTTTGGGGCGGCACTCATACCTGGTGCTGAGCGGTTGTGGCGGGTTGCCGGCTGCCGGTTCTGCAGCGGGCCGGCGGATGCCATACTCGATCTGAAGCCTTTCGATAATGCCACCGGCTGAGTGAATAGCGCTGCGAATCGCTTCCAGTCTGGAAAGTGCCGGCAGCACGAGCTCGATGGAAAGACGCCGGTTCAAACCGTCGGTTTCGGCGGTGCTGCGCACCAGGGTGCCCCCGATTTGCTCAATAGCCTGAGAGATGGCCACAGCCACCCGGCTGACAGACATGCAGGAACCAGAGAGATGAATGAGTTCGGTGCCGGTGCTGGCACCCACACTCAAACTAGCGGGAGTCATTAGCTTTGCCGGCATAGAAGTATCGTACCGAGGGAAATCAACCATAGGTGCGTCAGGCAATCGCCTTGTTCTGTAGTGGTCAGATGATTTCCATCTAATCGCCCGGGCGTCTGTGGCGAATCCCCCTCAGGGTAGATTTCAACCTCAGCAACCGGGGAGGGGGGGGTGGCTAGGTGCGCCGCCCCCTGATTCCCTTGCAGTGCCGCAGCTCCTCCGCTATCCTGAGGAAGGCAGCGCCGAAGCGAGTCCGCTTTCGATCGCGGTTTGTGCAAATAAAAGGAGCGGATACAGTGGCTTTAACCCCCTCAACCATGTTGGAGCTAGGAATCCAAGCGCCGGATTTCCAGCTGCCGGACGTCGTGTCTGGCCAGACCGTAACGCTTGCTACATTTGCAGGCAAGAAAGCCCTGCTGGTGATGTTTATCTGCCGGCACTGTCCGTTTGTCAAGCATGTACAGGCAGAACTCGCCCGCATTGGCTTTGAGTACACAAGCAAAGATATCGGCATTGTCGCCATTAGCGCCAGCGACGCCGCCGCCTATCCCGACGACGCCCCCGACAAGCTCAAAGAAATGGCTCAAGAGCAGGGGTTCACATTCCCCTTCTGCTATGACGAAAGTCAAGAGACAGCTAAAGCTTACACCGCAGCTTGCACGCCAGATATATTCCTTTTCGACGCCAACCGGCAGCTGGTGTATCGCGGGCAGCTAGACGACAGTCGCCCCAGCAATAACCAGCCCGTCACAGGTATTGATTTGCGCTCCGCCATCGATGCCGTGCTAGCCGACCGGCCAGTTTCCCCCGATCAGAAGCCGAGTATTGGCTGCAATATTAAATGGAAACCCGGTAACGAGCCGGCCTATTACGGAGCGGCTTAACCGGATATCATGCAGGGTGCCTTTCCAGCGCACCCCGCAAATTCCTGCAGGATGGCAGCAGGAACAGCTCTATAAGTTGCCAATTATAGCACATAAAAATAGAAATCGTGTGAGAATTACTGGAAATTTGACATGCGTCCGGGAGCCAAGTCGCGGCTGCAGTTGCAAATCGTTGATGTTGCTCTCGTCGGGTTGTGTTATTGTTTTATAAAAAATTCCTCCAGTGGAAGCTGACGGTATTCCTTTAGGCCAGTATATTTGCATACTTGGAATGTTCCGGAAATAACCTGATGACTAGCTTGTATGCCAGCCCTTGTTGAAACCCAGCAGTTTTACACATTCCCAGAATTGCCGGTGAAACTTGATCAACTTAGGCACACCAGGATTGATGCCGGCGGAACAAGCTGGTGGCACACCTGAACCGCGCAACCTTTACAGGTTGGAACTAGCGGCTCCTCAGAGCGTGTCCGATTGCACCGTTGTTGTATGGCAGGTTGCGGCGGTTTATTCATAAAATTACCTGTGTTGTAACGTGTTTATAAATATCCTCCGCTGACCCGATACATTGCTAGTGAACCCGCCCCTACTT
>CAZJNL010000134.1:0-4633 GCA_964546515.1 uncultured Oscillatoria sp. | reverse complement strand
TTATAAATATCCTCCGCTGACCCGATACATTGCTAGTGAACCCGCCCCTACTTGCATATATATACAAAACCGGTGCGAGCGGACAGTGGGGGGCGGGTTTATAAATATCCTCCGCTGACCCGATACATTGCTAGTGAACCCGCCCCTACTTGCTAAACAGCCGGCAAGCGGGGAAAATCAAAATCAAGAACCGAATAAATTCCCAAAAAAGCAATGCCCAAAAACCTTCGTTTGACTGTAGCGATACCCCTAGCCCTGCTAGCACTTGTTGCTGGCTGCTCTCCTTCTGACTCGCTCAAAGTCACAGGTGTATCCGCTCAGTCTGAGTCTGACCAACCGTCAGACAGCAAAGCTGATGCTGCCAAAAAACTCAAAACCCCTTCGCTTCTGCCTCCCGGCAATCCCGATCCTGAAATTAACGCCCAAGTTCAGAAATTCATCAGCGGCATAGCTGCCGGTGGGTTTTCTAAAGAAAATCAAGGGGTCTGGATTCAAACCGGCAGCACTCTTTTAGCAGATTACCGAGGCACAGTTCCTCTGCCTGCAGCTTCGGTAACAAAGTCGGCAACCACTCTCGCAGCACTGCAAACATTCGGGCCCGACCACCAATTTGTCACTCAAATTGGGGCAACCGGCCCCATTCAAAACGGTGTTTTACAGGGGGATTTGGTAATTCAGGGCGGTGAAGATCCTTTCTTTGTCTGGGAGGAAGCCATCGCCGTTGGCAACATTTTAAATCAGATGGGCGTCAAGCGGGTGACAGGCAATTTGGTAATTGCCGGCAAGTTTTACATGAACTTTGAGTCTGACCCGCTGACGGCAGGGAATTTGCTCAAGCAAGGGATCGACAGTGAAATTTGGCCAGAGGAAGCAGAAACCCAGCACCAGAGTTTGCCCCTGGGCACGCCGCGACCGGCAGTGGCGATTGAGGGTGCAGTAAAAGTGATGCCCTCACCACCGGACAAAGTGCAGCCTCTCGTGCGCCATTTTTCGTTCCCCCTTGCGGAATTGCTGAAAAAAATGAATATGTACAGCAACAACATGATGGCGCAGATGCTAGCAGACGCCGCCGGCGGAGCTCCAGTGGTGGCGAAAAAAGTGGCTGAGGCAGCTGGGGTGCCGCAAGCTGAAATTCAGCTCATAAATGGCTCCGGTTTGGGGGAAGAAAATCGGATTTCCCCCCGCGCCGCCGTCGCCATATTTCAGGCAATAGAGCTCTACCTGCAGCCGTATAATATGACAGTGGCGGATGTGTTCGCAATAGCCGGCAAAGATTTAGGGGTATTGAAGGAGCGCAAGATTCCCACCTTATCGGTGGTGAAAACGGGGACTTTGAATAGTGTCGCTTCCATAGCGGGAGCGATGCCGACTCAGAAGCAAGGCCCTGTCTGGGTGGCGATTATGAATGTAGGGGAAAACTTGGAGGGATTCCGCGCTCAGCAAGATGTTCTCCTCAACAGTCTGTTGAGTCAGTGGGGAGCTGTTCCATCAGCACCGGCAGAGTTATCACCCAGTCCGGCGAGAATTGGCAAATCCTCTCGCAGTGAAATTGTCAAGTAGAAGTAGGGTGCCGTTCCCTTGCGGTAACGCACCCTATCAAAATGCTTCCAGCCATCTGTAGCAGTTTTAAATCATTTGCGAGCCCCCTCTCTCTTCTCTTCCCTTGGCGCTCTACCCTACGGGAAGCCGCTTCGCGTCTATGGCGTCTTGGCGGTTTCTAAAAAAATCTTTTCCCCCACTCAATTAGAAGCGCTATATAACGCTCTATTTCCAACAGCAGTAGGGTGCGAAGCGCGGCGGCACGCAAACCTCAAGAAACCTCGTTTGCCATCCCCTCAAGAAACCAGGTTTCTGGCAGTTACGCTTACGCACACCCCTCGACAAATTCCACTTCAGGGAGTTTGCCGGCCCTGTACTGAGTGACCCGATTCCCGTCAGTCTCGAACACCAGGCGGTAGTTGCTGTCGGAGGGGTCTTGCGGTACAAACGTCAGGTAGTGCCCCCCTTGTATGTATTTATGAGGGCTGACTTGAATTTTCCCAGGATAGAGTGCTTTGATTCGGGCTTCCGTATCGCCAATCCGTGCGCCGCTTAACGTCGTGACGCGGCTATCGTTCCAAATATCCACTCTGGAAATGCGACCGTCTGTGACCATGAACCCGACATCCCTCGGACCGCCTTCCGGCTTGAGGTAGAAGCAACTGCTCCCACCCCCACTGTCGCCGGTGGAAACTAGCCGGCGACCGGCTGCTTTTGACGCTTGGGAAACAGTCATGCCAACTGTAACTGGGCCGAGTCCGTTAATGTAGACTTTCGACTGCTCTGTCAGTTGCGCCTGCGCTATCACCGGCAGCACAGTCACAGAAAAAAGTGAAAGTGTTGCCATAAAGAAAGTTACAAATTTGACTCTGCTGTTTAGTTTTTTCATAGTTCTCAACAGTCAGGAATATTTCAGATCGATTCAGGTACGAAGGGCGAAGGGACTTTCGCCCCTACTCGCCGGTAACGCCATAAATCCCCTTTCTTGCAATAATGACGCCACCGGACATGATATCTTTTTTCACCCCAACATAAATCCCTCTCTTGTAGAGACGCGATTTATCGCGTCTCTGCAAGGTTAGCGAACGCTTTTACCACTAGCTCTACTCCACCAATGACAGCCATAAGAATTATTCCTAATTTCCTGCCATTCCCGCGCCAAATCAGTTTCATCAGCTCTGATTTTCCTCCCTCTCAGCTTTGGATGTCTTTGATAAAAAGTGTAGTCAACTACAGCCTCGCAACTCCTGATGTCCAACCATTCCTGCGCCAACCAAGTTTCATTATTTCGGATTTTTCTCCCTTGCAGCTCTGGATGTCGTTCATTAAAAATTCTGTCCGCCATAGCATCCAATACAGAGCAGCCGCTGCGCTCAATCCTTCTGAGTCCCCCACAAGAATCCCCATCCCCATTCTGGCACTCTGCATCCAGCTGAAAAATTACTGACATGGGAGGGCAGTTTCCTGATTGAGCCTTGACAGACCCCATTCCCAAGGTGGTTAATGGGATAGCACTCAGGAGCATGACTGCAATTCTCCACCGCAGCTTCACGAGATTTATTTTCAGCATTTTGGCGTGTCTATTGCGTGTGAGAAGCCTCATAAATACGTCGGGTTTGAGGGAAGAGTTTCCCACTAATGATTGTAGAGGGTTTAGACCCTAAATAGTGGGAAATGTTACCAAAATTTACATAAAAGCTAGCGTGATTGGGCGGGGAGGGCAGAAAGCCGGTCTGTTAAAAAGACCGGAGTTTCTTAGCGGGCTGTACAGGGGAGTAGAGAGCGCCGAGCCCTCACGGCACCGCCAAATCAGGGGTTGAGAGCGCGCGGGTCAGCCGGTCGAGCCAAAAGAATGCCGGTGGAACTTTCAACCTTCCCCACATAGGTTTCTAAATCGGGGGAAATTTTCACCGCCCCACTGGGGGAAGCGTGGATCAAACCGATGCTGCCGTTTGGGGAGCGATAAACCAGGCCGGTGTGGGTTACGTCCAAGCCTTCAATTTCAGTGGCGATCGCAACAATATCACCCGGTTGCAGTTGAGCGTAGGCGCGGCGAATCTGGCTTTGGGGAATGTAATCGACCCTCAGGCCATCGAGTCGGGCTTCTGCGCCAACAATACACTGGTAAGTGGCGTCATCGCTGGCCATTTGTGGGTAGCTGCTTTTGTGCTGGCTCATAAAGTTCAGCTTTTTATTCAGAGGGACGCCCCCTAGAGCGCGAGTAATGTTGGCAACAGTTCCCCGCTTCTGGTTTTCAAAAATCCAGTCAGAAAAATAGTGCAGCCGGCTGCAATATCCGTTGAGTTTGCCATCCCGGTAACGCTGGTCAACAATCCGACTGACGAAGTTATCGTAGGAATAATCCCGCACCGCCACACCCCGCGCCATCGCCAGCACGGTTTCTACAAACAGCACGCAGTCAAATTGAGTCAGGGAGACAACCAGGGTTTCGGTGTTTGACTTGTCTAATAATCCCGGCGTGTACTGTGCGCCCAGCAATTGCTCAGCCAGCGCCTGCAAGATTTCGCTCATCGGGCGCTCGTGGAGTTTCTCCGCCTGTGCGTACTGCATGAGGCTTTGGAAACGCGCCACCTCTTCTGTGCGTTTGACATAGGGCACTTGAGCTAACTCCCCAACTTCGTGGCGGTGAGTTTTGATTGGGTTTGTGGAAATGGGGGGATGGGGGGATGGGGAGGAGAAATTTTCATTTTTTGCGATCGTCGCGGGATGCTCTCCCCCCTTTTCTGCAAGAGTTGGGGGAGAGGTTGGGATTTTTCTGGCAGAAGCCGTTTCGCTCGGGAAGCTTTTGTCAGGGAGAGTCTGGCTCAAAGCAGGCGCACAGGCAACCGAGCAAGGCTCCTTTACTCTAGCTTCAGAGGCTTTGGGCAAACTGCCGGCGCAAGCGAGTAAAAATCCCAACACAGCCAGCCCTAAAATTTTTTTCATTTTTTCCATATGGTACTGTCACAGCTGATTATTTCAGATGGGAAGCGCGTGGCGCAGGTAAAGGTCAGCAGATTTTAGATTTTAGATGTTAGATTGGCGGTCACTCCAGGATGTATAATCGAAGGAGAGCTATTTGTCAAGAGCCGGC
>CAZJNL010000133.1:7126-8882 GCA_964546515.1 uncultured Oscillatoria sp. | reverse complement strand
ATAAACAAGGGTGGCCAAAGGCGGCTCAACTTCAGATGGATGTCATCGGGTTTCACGCCAAGATGAGTCAGAAGCAGGCGGACGCTTCTTGGGCTGACCCCAAGGATCGCGTTCTCATGGCGCTGCTCGACGCTCGCTGGGAAAAAGCCCTGGAGATGTTTGAGGCTAACTTGGATGACAGTTACAAAACAGCCCTGATGCTGAAAGCGGATAAGGGGGAGCTGTGGAAACGGGTGGAAGCGGCGCTGAGAATCAATCCGCAGCGAGCGGCGGTCAAAGGTTGGGGGGCGCTGATTGTGGCGGCGCAGGAGGGTAAAGCGCAAGCGCTGGCATGGCTGGACGCGCAGGGAAACAACTCTTCTGCTATAGTCCAGCAGGTCGATAAACTGCTCGAACGCCTCGATGTGGCGCTTTCAGAGTCAACTCTGATCGATCACTCCGGCAGAATTGTGGGGTCGGCAGTGCCGGTGGCTGAGGTGAAGGCGGCAGATTGGCTGCAATCCCAATCCAATGCTTCTTTGCAGCTGGCGGGGGGCAAGGTGTGGTATCAGGTGCGGGTGGCGGCTTTTCACGACGGTGAGGACTGGGTGCGAGCTCCGTTTGTTTCTTTGCAGGTGCCTCGGATTGAACCAGGGCGGCGTCTGTGGAAGGTTTTGGGGTTAAATCTGGACTCTCAGATCCAGATAGGGGTGTGGACGGCAAATGGGGAAGAAAGAAGTGTGGCGGCGACGGTGAAAGCGGTTCAATTTCGCAACGGTGCTCTGCAGTTGCTGGCGGAGGGTGATGGGATTGCCGGTGCGACGCCAGCAGATTTTGGTGCCGGGAAAAGCTGGCCGAGGGGTGTGGCTTTTACGGCGAAAAAAGTCCAGTGGTTGAAGCCGCAACTGACTGCCCTAGCTGAACTGAAGAAGGACCGGCCCGAGTTGGTGAAAGGGATGCTGGACAGTCTCTCGGAGGAGTTGCAAAAAGCGGGGCAATTGCCTGGGAACCGGGCGGTGAATGTTGAGCGGATGCTGCAGCAAAGTGGGGATTGGCCGGTGCAGCTGATCGATCTGACGGGTAACAAGCTGCCGGAGGCGGTGCTGACTCTCAGTTCAGATGCTTTCGCTAGCGGGAAAATGCCCGGCGGTTCTTCTGGGGAGCGGACTCTGATTTTTGATGACACCGGCGCTTTGCTCTACAGCGAATTGACTGCGGGTGCCGGTCAATCTCTCAGCGGCTTTGTTGATTTGGAGGACAAGCAGCCGGTTGCTTTGATGGTGAGGGGTAATGCCGGTTACAGTTTGAAGCGTTGGGTGGAGGAAACAGGCCGGTTTGAGTAGGGCTATCCTTTGTTTCGCTCCCAGAACGCCGGCAGAATAAATTCTGCCGCTATACAAACTTTCGCCCGCCTGCGCGGGCTAATTTGTTTTATCGCTCCCAGCCTCAGCCGCGCCCCAAGATGGGGTGGCATCTGCCTCCTTTTAGTGCCGAGAGTATAGCAATGGACAGTAGAGACGCGACGCTCGCGTTCTACAGACAAGGCGTCTCGCCTGCCCCAAGGAGATTAGGACAGGCGAGACGCCTGGACTACGAGATATATCTGTAGATACGGCGAGCGCCCTAGCCTCAATGTCTAACGTCCTAACCAATTTGGCAAGTGCTGTAAAATTACAGCTCTCATTTTCACTGCGACGGACGCTTGACTCGAATCATATCAAGTCCGGTGGCATTTTTATTGCAAAGCTCTTGTAGAGACGCGATAAATCGCGTCTCT
>CAZJNL010000133.1:0-7026 GCA_964546515.1 uncultured Oscillatoria sp. | reverse complement strand
CTACAATGCCGGATTTATCGCGTCTCTCTACAATGCCGGATTTATCGCGTCTCTCTACAATGCCGGATTTATCGCGTCTCTCCACAATGCCGGATTTATCGCGTCTCTCCACAATGCCGGATTTATCGCGTCTCTCTACAATGCCGTAGCTAACGAACAGGATATCAGTAAACCTCTCAATGTTTCGGCAGTATAAATCTCTTCATTTATGAGTTCTGCCATCCTCTGCCAGTCACTGTCTGCTTTGGAGATAATGATGTCGGCGTGGTCAGGGCGCAAAGAGGGGGATAAACGGGATGTTTACGAAGTTACAAAGCGACTCTTAGGGGAGATATTGCCGCAATCAGAGAGGGATGATGAATAAGCGGAATCAGCCAAGAGAACAGGAGGAAGTTTTTGTGCGACAGTTTCACCCCTATGCCTGACTCAACATTTCCAAAAACTCCTGAACAACTCTATCCGGTTCTTCCCCGCACCGGCTGGCGTCGCAATGCTGGACAATCCGGATGCCGTGATATTTAAAAAGCCGGTGGAGTTCCTCCTCTTTTACCGGCTCTTGCTGCGATTCCTCGCTATCTATCTGAAGAATACCCGACTTGCCTTGGTGGAGGATCATAAAGTCAAATTCTTGGTTTTCTCTGCCTTCGGGAGTTGTGAGGCGCTGCTTGGGGTTGGGGATAAACAGGATGCCGGTGCGTTCGAGAGCTTCGGCTATTTTCAGGTGTTCATCTGAGCGCAAGTGATAGCCATTCCAGTAGTGGAGCCGGTTTTCAGGGTTAGATTGAACTGCCTGGATCTCCGCTTGTTCGGGCTGGATGATTTCTTTTCCGGATTCAGTCTTATCATTAGGCATTTTTGACCCTTGTAAATCCGCCTGACAAGAGTCTGATTCTCTTAATTTTGCGAATAGTAGCCTTGCTCCACTCAGGTTGGCTACACTTAGGCTGGATCCACTTAGGTCTGCTCCGCTCAAGTTCACTGCAATCACCTGATTTCCTTGTAAGTTTACTTGAGTCCGCCGTGCGTATCGCTTGATGACTGACTGGAGGGTATCTTTTTTGACCTTCTCCCCCAATGCCTTCGAGAGGAGCTTCCAGAGTTTAGCACCGGCATCTTTGATATAATCGGGTTCATAGCCGGAGATTTTGGCCATCTCCGTATAAGACCGTCCCTCCCAAGCGTGACGAAACACTATCTCTTGAACTCTGTTTAAGCGTTGGTAGTCTAGAGCGGTTTCGACGAGCGCTAAAGCTTCTTCAACGGTCATATATAGAAGTCCCTCAAAGGTCAGCAACTGGTGGGTGACGGGTGGGGGGAGTCCCTGGGAGCGAAGCGGGGCTGCCGGTGTGGCCATAATTCACTGTCCCGCTGCCGGTCTACTGTGAGATCGTAGCCCAAAGAGGGCCACATTTGAGCGCAAGACAGTGGCTCCTGAGCGGGAGCGCAGCGCTTAGCAGCACCCCCTCTGGGCTAGAATCTCTGCCCTGACGTATATTATACCGCGATGGGCGAGCCTGTAATACTTTTTTATGACTTTTTTATTACTTTTTCTGACTTTACAAGCTTAGATAGCGTCGCTACAGTGTATGAAAGGCAGTTGGCAACTGCTACAGACAGAGCAGGCTGCGGAAAACTGAGCATTGCCAGCCAAATCAATAATATACGAAGGAGTTCTAAATGTCTTACAGGAATGACTTGTTTGACCGAGTGATGAAGGCTTGTGGCATAGGTGATGATACCGAGGAAGATAAGGATATCCGGAGTGGGTTTCACTATTTTATACACGATGTTTATCCTGACACGAAAGACGACATGAGTTATAAAGAGCTTTTGGAGGCGGCGAAAGAGTATCTTCGCAGCCTTGACTATTCTTCCTGAAAATAGGTATGGCACTCGATAATATCGGGCGCTTTTATGCCGGCTTTTGGCTTACTCCCTGGTCCTTATACGGATGGTTTTTTAAAGTCGGATTTCTCGCTGTTACACTGTCTGTAATTTAACTTTAGAAATCAGAAGCCAGTATTTAACATCTCCTTGTCAAAATTGTCCAGAAGGACGCTTTCCGGTTTGCTCCTACACCATCCCTCGTATTCCGAGATTAGCTAACAAGTATTTTTCCGAATCTGATGGTAGCGATCCAGAAGGGGATGAGTTCGTCAGAGCTTTAGAGTCGGTTTACTCAACTGAATCTACAAGGCAAATTCATTAACCCCATGCGGAGAATTGCTGGCGGAGAAAGTGAGAGCAAAATTGCCCACCGGCCAGCCTCCTTGTATCGAAGAAACCGGGTTTATGGACCCCATTCAGGCTTAACAATTATTTTATAAATTTGCGCTAACTCCCATCGGCACGCTCTTCACTTCCCGACTCAAACTCAACCCGCTCGTACAAGTCTGCTAAACAAATTTGGAACTGAACAGAACTTAACGCCAGCACAGCATCTTCCCCCGCACACTCAGAAAAGAGCCATTATTCCACCGGCACCCACCTTTCTACTTCCGAATCTCCCAACTCCGCCGAACGCTAAAGCACAGTTCCCCAGCAGAGACGTGCCGGTAGATGGAATCGCTTCCAACCCTTGTTATATCTCCAGGAGAACCCGCACCGGCAAGACAGCACACCCAGCGCAATTTTTACCCATCAGCCAGCAAGACAATCTGGTTATCTTCCACCACAATCACACCTGTATCGTCATCCCTCTCCCCTTGCCACTTGACTCGCCCATTTAGCCGATAACCCCAAGGCTCAAGGAAATTGCTGATAATATACTGCAACCACTCCACATAATAATAGAACTTCTCGCGTCCATTCCAGTGAATCCCGCACCCATCAGACGTGGGAATCCAATTACACCACAATCCAGGCTGGTCAGCTGGCGGTTCGCTGTCATCCACAATCGAAATTTCCGAGTCTTTATCCCAATCTTGATTGACGAAATAGCAGCCATCTTCACCCAGAGGCAAACCAACCGCTTTTCTGGCAGGAGCGGGTGCGTTTTGCAAAACCTTTACATCTCGCTTCACTCGTCGAGTTCTGGAGAACACTACTAAGTAGAATCCCCATTGCCTTTGGCTACCAGCAATTTTGCCAAACGATGCCGTCGTAGACGCGCAGCTTCTTGAGCGTGCTATCGTAATACGATTCGCCTTCTTCAGGGCAGGGCGGCGCGGCGGACAGGGGGATGTAACGGAGACTGCCGGTGTGTTTGACTACCACCCTTTCCGCCAGTGTCCCGGATGGAGGTCTGGAAAGATAGGTTGCCGCTGACCGCGCCCGCAGCGCCGCTTATCGTTTTACTTTGAATCGTGGCATAGATTCGCTCCACACTGTTATTATCCCAGGCGACAAATCGATATTCAGGGCCAGTTCCGACAGAGGGTGTTGCATTGTAGACAGCTAGGAAAGTGTTGCCGTTTGCGGCGCTATATCCGTTGACCGTATCGTTCAAGATAATTCGGACAGAGCTATTCGTAGTTCCGTTGGGCGTGACCTAGAACTACAGGTAGGCTCCGCGTGCTGCGGCTGTCCAATTTTGAGATGCCAGCGCCGGGATAAAAGCTCCGCCTGCTGTGGCGGTTCCGTCGGGGTCCCAAAACTGGATTTTCCCAAGTGACCCGATACCCACTGCAGCCGGTGCGGCTGCGGTTCCCCTAGTTTTGCCGAGAACAAGCGTACCGTCATAGATATGATTGCTATGAGCCATCGCCTTGACAGTGCTCCAAGAATTAGTGCCGTCTAAGGTGAGGGTCTGATCTGGATTGGTTGTGCCGATTCCCACCTTGCCGCCACCGATGACAACCGCTCTCTGAACCCCGTCTGTCAAAAATTTGATTTCCTTCTTACCGGTGCCGTTTGCGGCGATTGAGACCCCGTCAAGCCCATTGTCAGATTTTAGGAATAGATACCCGGCAATCTGCGAATTTCCTTGATTAGGCGCAGCTACCCCTACTCCACCAACACGCCCGCCGTTGTTAACCTTGAACTGCGTCCATGCGGCCCCCGCATCGGTGCCAGCTGTTTGCAAGACTGTAGTGTAATCCCCCCGCTGTTGACATGGACAATATTTTCAGGCGCGGTTGTCCCGATTCCCACGCGGTCATTTGTCGTATTGACGTTGATAACCGCAGTTCCGGCGCTATCTTGAATCTGCACCGCCGTCGTGCTGGACGCCACCGGGATCGGCTTGGCGTGGTTGCCGGCGGTATCACGGTTGCTGAAGTCATTGTGTTTCGTCGGTTTTCCAGTTATCCTGCCCCTATCGATTAGCTCTGAATCCATCGTAACTTTGGGCGGAATATAATTGTAGATTGAATTTTTAATAGCCATAATTCTTTGAAATCGCTCCAAAATTCCCGCAAAACGCTTACCGATTTCTCCCGGCTGTCACGCCACTGTCCAGAGGTCGGGTGTAGGCGCTACCCTGCGGGAAGCCGTATGCCGTAGGCGCAAGGTGCCGGTAGCTCAAAGCGCAAGGCATTCCCGTAGTGCCGCTCGTCTATCGCCGGTAGCTCAAAGCGCAGCGATCCAGCGCTCTCGGCACGAACCACTAAGGCAGGTTCCGCCAGTGACCTACTGCTCAATTCTGGGCAGCAAGCGCTCCTTCTGCTTTCTGGCAGCCGATTTTTGCATCATCGCTAGCGTTCCCCCTGTGGTCGTAAACACCAAGTCAAAAAATAGCTTCCGAACATCCGCATCTATCAAAGCAAAATAAGCCGTAAACCCAAAAACGAACAAAAACTTAACCATTCCCGGCGGAACGTTAAATCTGGAAATACGTTTACCTAGAGATAAAGTGGATCCAAAAATCTCCGTCTGGCATGCATGTGCGACGAATCAAGTCGTTGGAATAAGGCAGGTAGGCTCCGATCAGAGCGGTGCGATAGCCCCAGGAAAACCATTCGCCGTAAGGTTCGTGCACGATTAAGCTAGAATCGTCGTAGCCAACCACAGCGACAATGTGGCCGGAAAGAGTAAACCACCCGTGAATGACAGCTGGATTGCCAGTATCGAGCCAATCCTTAACATCCTGAATCGAGGCGCTGACGGAAAAGGAATCTTGACAGCCGTAGTCGCGGACTATCTGAGCCAAGTCTGAAGGCGAGTGCCGGTCAAGACCCGCTTTTTCCGCATAAGCGTAGAGTTCGTCTTCAAATTGTTCTTCGCTGCAGGCTCGTTCCGCGCCCAAATACTCCAAGCACATGGCCTGGTAAGTAACGTTGCACGAGCCGGTTGGATTGTACCAGTTGTCGAGCTGAGACTTGTACGGGACGCGCAACCTGACGCCTTCTCTGTCGCCGAAATTATCCTCAAGTGATCATTCAGTTTCTTGGCGATCCCGAACCAATTGCACATGCCGGCAGTAAACGTACCAGGTGTTCGATCCGCGAAAGCTTGCTTCCGCAAAAGCAACCCTATAATGACTGTCTTCTGCTCTGTAGGAGTGGAGAGACATATCTCTCAATTTGTCCGCTTTGAGGTTTACCTTATCCTCGGGCAGTAAGTAGCATGACTGGCATGTGCGGGTTTTTAAGACTGTATCTTTTAAGACTCGTAGGCGCATATCGCTTAAGGTTTAACCCACTTCAAGATTGCCCTGAGAACCGCCTGCGGGAACTCGCCTGGTTGTGTTCGCTATACTGCCAACTATTTTTATCCCGTCTCCCTGATGAGTTGAAGCTATCAAGCCAGTCGCCCCCACGGTCGTTTGCAAATTTCCAAAAAAGATTTGCTGCCCAGACCCTTGAGCGATTCGCCATCCTTTTACTCCCATACCGGCAATTTCGATTGTACTCCCCACGGGTGCGCTGGCTGGAAGAGTGAAAACCAGGGGTGTTCCAGCGGTCGTTCCGTTGGCGAAATAGGCAGTGTCGATCGCCATTGTCGTGTTTGCCGTCACGGTTTGCCAAGAGTAGGTTGCCAGTCCGCCGAGTCCGACCCATTGCCCATCCCCTCTTAAATATGTCGCCGCTCCTGGAGATCCGCCACCAAGTCGATTTAGCGAAATTGTCCGGCTAACTATTTCCGCGCCGTCAATGGCCGTGTCGCCGCTCGGAATCCAGTTCGCGTCAACAGAAGCTGGTGTTGCGGACAGCATATAAGTTATGCCGTTATCTTCCTGTTTGGCTAAGTCGTATGCTTCCACGTCTGTCAAAGCAAGCCTAGCAGCTCGACCGGCAACTTTTTGGAGCGAATTTATGGCAATAGCAGGTATTACCCCTGCAGGAGCTTTCCCGTTAGCGTCTAGCTGCAAAAGATTGTTTGCTGCCGTGCCAGCTGTCAAAAATGCCGCTGAACCCAAGGCTGTCCACGCTGGCAGTCCTGACGAAACTGATAAAACCTGATTGGCTGTCCCTATTGGAAGCCGAGAGAAAAGACCTGATGAATTTTGGAATAAAATATCGCCAGTAGCGTTTCCGGTAAAACCTAAAACAGTTCCCTCTGGTTCTCTTCAAGCTGTTCGGCAGAGCCATTATTAATTAAACTCAAAATTTCCGGAGCAGTCCAAAACATTCCAAAGATGCGATTCCAGGCCATCTCCAAGACATCCGAAATGTCGGTTGCGCGTATAGCACCACGCTCATTTGTAGAAGTGAATAAATTCCCAAAATATCTCCGTACTTTTTGATGCTTCAATTCCCAAATGCCAGGAACTCCAACTCCTCAAATTCGAGAATTAATTCGGGATATGGCGGGAAGCAAAAGGACTGCTACCGACCCTTCCTGCGCTTTAATTTGATAGCCCGTATCGGGCGAAAGATGATAATTATGCCCAGAACCAAGGATTTGCCAGCGGGGAAATAGTGCCGGAGTGGGAGATCGGATTAGGCGCTGCATAATCAAACGACACTCTATTGCATGACCGCAATATCGGCCTGTATACCTTTGAGTAATTCTTCAGTAGTATCCGATTGCACCCCAGAGGACTTCCAGAGTTCGACCAAAGCGCTATTAAACCACCGGGGAATCTGGCAGAAGTGTTGAATACCGTTACAAAAGTTTACATTTCGGCGTATAATCCTCCTGGCC
>CAZJNL010000132.1:0-8926 GCA_964546515.1 uncultured Oscillatoria sp. | reverse complement strand
CGATTTTGGTTGCCCTCGCCGCCAGTATTGGGGGTGCCCTGGAGCGCCACCGCATTGAGGAAAAGATCCGGCACTTAGCCTATCACGACCGGCTCACCGGCTTGCCCAACCGGCAGATATTGGACAGCCGGCTGCCGGTGGCCATAGAGGGAACCCGCTTGCGACAGAACATGCTAGGGGTGATGTTTCTGGATTTAGACCGCTTCAAAATTATCAACGACACTCTCGGACACCCAATTGGCGACCGGCTGTTGCAAAATGCTGCCTTGCGCCTGAGAAGCAGTTTGCGAGAAGGCGACACCATTGTCCGCTGGGGCGGGGATGAATTTATCCTGCTGTTGCCTCACCTGAGCTGCGCCGAGGATGCCGCCCAAATTGCCGGGCGAATCATCGAGACTCTCGCCCCTGCTTTTGAAATAGAGGGGCACCAGCTGTATGTCACCAGCAGCATTGGTATTGCCCTTTACCCCCGCGATGGCAAAGATGCCGAAACCTTAATCAAAAATGCAGATGCAGCCCTGTACCGGGCAAAAGAGGAGGGGCGAAATAATTACCAGCTGTACAGCCAGGAGATGAATGAGGGGGGGAGTGAGTTGCTGAGTTTAGACAACAGTCTGCACCGCGCTCTAGAGCGCGGCGAGTTTCAGGTTTACTACCAGCCCCAGTTCGACACGGACACAGGCCTTATCACCCGCATGGAAGCTCTATTGCGCTGGGCGCACCCAGCACGGGGGCTGATTTTACCGGAAACTTTTATTCCTTTGGCGGAAGAAAATGGCTTGATTGTGCCTTTGGGCAAGTGGGTGCTGCAGACTGCCTGCGCCCAAAATAAAGCTTGGATCGCTGCCGGTTTGAGCAACGTGCGCGTGGCGGTGAATCTCTCGGCTCGACAGTTCCAGCAACCGGATTTAGTGGAAATGGTGGCGCAGGTGTTGCAAGAGACTGGTTTGGAGCCTCAGTATTTGGAGTTGGAAATTACTGAAACCACAGCGATGCGAGATGCCGAGTTTACCTGCGCCACGATCGAGCCGCTGCAAAGGATGGGCATCTCTATCTCAATGGATGACTTTGGGATTGGCTACGCCTCGCTCAGCTATCTGAAAAAATTTCCGTTCCACACGCTTAAAATTGATAGAGCTTTTGTGCGGGACATGACGGCCAACCCCACTGACGCCGCCATTGTTAAGGCCATCATCGCTCTGGGAGCCGCCCTGGATCTGAGCGTGGTTGCGGAAGGCATCGAAACAGAAGCTCAGCGGGATTTGTTGCGAAGCCTCCAGTGCCGGGAAATGCAAGGCTACCTGTTCAGCCCGCCCCTGAGCGCCGCAGAAGCCACCCACCTCCTGAACTCCCCCTCCGGGCATCTTCACGAGAACTTCACATTTCGGCGCTAAGTTACTGTATCCAGTCCGAGCGGACTCGTGAAATCCCTGGCTCTTCAAAAAAGGATGAGATTCCACCACACCTCAAACCAATTTTTCTATCCCTCTGACTCTTTCTTTTTCCTTCTTGGCGTTCTTGGCGTCTTGGCGGTTCATTATTAACGCTTAATCTAATGGCAGTTATATCATGTTCTTTGCAATTCCCCATAAGATCTGCTGGGGCGGGTTTATCAAGAGCGTTCCCGCACAGCAAAAGATATCTATAAACCCGCCCCTACCAACGGGTTTTGTTGCGTGCGACCCACCGGACATGATATTAATTAGCTAGACATGATATAAAGCTTTACGGAGAAAGCTTCGGGTGCGGGTGAGAATGGGGGTAGCTAATGAGGGAAAATTTTTCATTTTTCCTGTTTCGGCAACGCCCATATCTTGAGGGTTTGGTCGGGACTGCCGCTGAGCAGGGTTTGGTCATCGGGGCTGATGGCAACTGCGGTAACGTGGGTGCCATGTCCCGAGAAGGTGCCCAACTCGGTGCCGGTTTTGAGATTCCAAAGCTTGATGCTGTCAGCGCCACTGGCGAGGAGCTTGCCGTCGGGACTGATGGCGAGGCACCTGACCGAATCGGCATATCCCCTGAGCGTCTTGCGCAGTTTGCCGGTGTTCAGATCCCAAAGCTTGATGGTGCTGTCAGCGCTGCCGCTGGCGAGTGTTTTTCCATCTGGACTGATGGCGAGGGACAGAACCGCACCTTCATGTCCCGAAAGGGTGCGCACCGCTCTCCCGGTGTTGAGATTCCAAATTTTGACCGTCTTGTCGTCACTGCCGCTGACCAGGGTCTGGCCGTCGGGGCTGATGGCCAGGGCATTCACGGGGCCGGCATGGGCGGCAATAGTGAGCAGCCGCTGGCCAGTTGGCAGCTGCCAAATTCTGACAGTCTTGTCCTCACTGCCGCTGACCAGGGTCTGGCCATCCGGGCTGATGGCCACAGCCCTGACGGCGTCGTCGTGCGCCGCAATGGTGAGCATGCGGAACCGTTTGTCAAGACTCCAAAGCCTGACGGTTTTGTCATCACTGCCACTGGCGAGGATTTGGCCATCGGAGCTGATGGCCAGGGAGCGAACCCAGCTGGTATGCCCGCTGAAGGTGTGCAGCAGTTTGCCGGTGCCCTGATCCCAAAGTTTGATGGTGCCAAAACTGGCGCTGGCGAAGCTCAGCCCTGACCCCTTTTTCGAGGGAGCCGGAATCGGGTTAACGGCGATGGCACTGACAGAACCGACTTGTCTTTTTATGGTTTTTTGCAGGAAGCGACTCCCCGGCAAGCTGGCGATCACCTGGATGGGATTGGCGGGGAAGTATCCGTAGCGGAAATAGGCATAAAGTTGCGTTCCTGTCAACCCCAGCAGCAGCGCCGCACAGCCGGCAACTAATAAATTTTTAGACTTAGCCAGCTTTGGCTGGGAGCGCCGCAACTTGGAGCCGGTTGTCTTTTGCCTGCCGGTTGAGTTTTGGCCAGTGGTAGAGATCCCTGAGAGTCCGCCGCTGCCGGTGCTGTGCCGGCGGAAGGCGAATCCCGAGTGTATCCCGGTGGAATTCTCCTTGGTGGGGTCAGTTTCCGCAAGGCACTGCAAAATCATCTGGGCATTTTGAGGCCGGTTGCCCGGAAACGGAGCCATCAGGTAATCAATCACATCCGCCACTTCCGGCGCAATTTGCGGGGCGTGTTCTCGCCAAAGCAACTTGCCGGTGCGGGGGTTTTCTGGAAAGGCTGTGGGGGACTGGGCGGTGACTAAATAGACAAAGGTGCGCCCCAGGGCGTAGAAATCGGATTGGGGCACAGCTTTGCCATTGATTTGTTCCGGCGGCGTGTAGCCCGGTGAAACAATCCCGGTGATGTTTTGCCCCTGACCGACTTTGGCTAGATAGGTTCCCGTAAGTTCCCTAACCGCGCCAAAGTCAATCAGCACCAGCGGTCCTTCAGGCCGGCGCATGATGTTGAGCGGCTTGATATCCCGGTGGAAAAATTGCTGCTGGTGGACTTTATCTAGAATTTCTACTAATTGTTTTAAGCAGTTAAGGGCTTCCTCTTGCTTGAGCGGTTTTTTGTCCCGCTGTTTCATCCACTCTTCCAAATTTAAGCCGGTGATTTTCTCCATCACCAGGCAGTGCAGCGGCTCTTTGAAGTTGGCGGGTAAAAATGTGAAGTAGCCATCCGGGTCAACTTTGGGAATCCCTGGATGGTTTAGCCGGCTCAATACTTTGGCTTCTTGCTGAAACAGCTCTACGGCCTTAGGATGGTGTTTGTAGAGAACTTTCAGGACTTTCAGGGTGCCCCGGTCGTTCGCTTCAAAGGTTCTGCCAAAGCCGCCGCCTCCGAGGGGTCTCACCACCCGGTAGCGCCCTTGCAGGAGCAACTCTGAGCCGCAGTGGCGACAAACATCCCTGCGCTCGTTTGACAGGTCAGAAGGATTTGGGCATTTGGGATTGAGGCAATAACTCACAGAAGCTAGCTCACCCGATTCAGACTACAGGGCTTTAGACCACTATAACTTGAAATGCGAGCTGCATCACTGCAGGGGGGGTGTGTGTGTTTGTTTGTTTCAATCCCGTTTCCACGATTGAGAGTCGCGGAAATTTTTTTCGCCGCCGCACTCCTAGATTTATTATACCGCCTCTGCTCTCGGCAACGCCTCCGCCTTAACAAGGATCTGGGGGTGCGACGTGGTAAATTTGGCCCACCGGCTGCCGCAGGCAAGCGAATTGCATTGCGCAGCGCGACGGGCGGCGGGCATGGCGGCGGGAGTGGGGCATGGGGCATGGGGCATGGGGGATTGGGCATTGGGCATCATCGCATTGGGCATGGGGCGTGGGGCGTGGGGTTAATTACCCACTTTTCTCCTAAAACCTAACCCCTAACCCCTAACCCCTAACCCCTAACCCCTAACCCCTAACCCTACTTCTTGGCCACTAAAGTGCCGGCCATCATATCGTGCAGCGCCCGCTTCTTGGGAGTCAAGCCGGCCAGTACGAACCCCAGCAGCAATATCCCCCCTGAAATCGTTTTGCTCCAGTAGCGCCGGTTCGCCCGCTGCCATGAAATCCGCTGGCCATTGGCGTCCGTCACCACTATTCCCACAGACATTTTCCCCAGAGTCGCTTGTTTTGGGGAACTCTCCAGTAAGGTAAAATACAGCCATTTCACCCCCATTCCTAAGAGAACCAACCACAGTATTACTGAAGGCTCTTCCCCGAAAAACTTCCAGCGAAACAGAATCGCCAACATCGCTATCAGCAGCCCAATTAACCCCCCTATTGTCCCCAAAGCCGTTAACTTGGCGGCCTTCAAGAATACGTCTAAAGCTGGCAAACTGCCATCAGTTATGTTAGAATCAGAATTCAGTAAAAATGCGCCAATAGCTGCTGCCGCGACTGTCACAATGCCGGTGTCTGTCAGAGATGCCGTAAAGCGCCGCCAAAATCCCGCATAGACAGGGGCTGCCGGTGGCAGACTTCCCCCAGCTGGGGGAGATGGCTGAGACAAACTGCGCTCAATCTCTGCCAGACGCTGTAAAATTATTTGGGAAGTTTGAGGCCGGGAAGCTGGCAGCAAAGCCATCAGGTCATCTATTAAATTAGCCACCGGATCGGAAATCTGAGGGGCGCTGTTTCGCCAGAGCAGCTGTCCTGTGGCAGAGTCTGCCGGCAAATCCCTGGGAGACTTGCCGGTGAGCAAATAAACAAACGTGCGCCCCAGGGCGAAGAAATCGGATTGGGGCACTGCTTGCCCGCAGGCTTGTTCGAGTGGGGTGTAGCCGGCTGAAACAATCTGCGTGACTTTGGGCCCGCCCCCGAGAATGGTAGCGGTAATTTCCCTAGCGGTGCCAAAGTCAATTAACACCAGCTTCCCCTCTGCCTCCCCTTGGTAAGGGGGGGAGATGCGCAACATAATATTAGCCGGTTTGATGTCGCGATGGAAATAATTTTGCTGGTTAACTTGAGCTAATATTTCTGCAAGTTGCTTTAACCAATCGAGCGCCAAAGCTTCGGGAATGGGTTGATTGTTTCGGCGGCTCATCAACTCTTCTAAATTTATACCCTCAATTTTTTCCATCACCAAGCAGTGCGCCGGCTGCTGGCTGTTTCTGGGGGAAAAGGTGAAGTAGCCATCGGCAGCTACTTTGGGGATGCCTGGATGATTCAGCCGGCTGAGCACCTGGCTCTCTTGCTGAAACAGGGATACGGCTTTCGGCTGATTGAGGAAGAGGAGTTTCAATACTTTGGGGGTGCCGCAATCGCTGACTTCATAGGTTTTGGCAAAACCGCCCTCGCCCAAGAGGCGCATGACGCGATAGCGCCCTTCCAGGAGCAACTGGGAGCCGCAGGTTTGGCAAAACAGCAGATTTTCTGGGTTTTGGGGTTTTGGGCAGTTGGGGTTGATGCAATAGCTCATGGGTGCCGGTGGGATGGCTGTATTCCCACTATAGGATGGGGATTCACCCGGGAGGCGGTTTCTTCAAATCGCGCCGGCACCGCGAAAGCCTGCCAAAGCGGGCTGAGGAGGGGCGAGCGTTCCTCTATTGTGGGGTGGGGGATGGAAGGCAGGTGCTTGTCAACTCTGTCCTCAGGAGATCGCGCCCCTCCCCCAGCTGTTCCGAGTTCGACCGATGGAGCTTGGAGCTCGACCGATGGAGCTTGGAGCTCGACCGATGGAGTTCCTCGCTCGACCGATGGAGTTCCTCGCTCGACAAACCTGACACCCACTCCCTCCCCTAACCCCTAACTCCTACCCCCTACCCCCTACCCCCTAACGCCTAACCCAGATTTCGGCACCCGCCTACCGGCATGAGGCAACTTCCAGATGCCGGCGGTGGCATAGCGCAAAGCGAGGCGGAGGGCGTTCACCGGCTTTCCGGGGGAGTTGCCGGTGAAAAGCGCTGTTATTTACTCTCAAACCTGCTGAACTTGCTTTCAAATGCTTCTGCCGCACCCACCAAGACTTCTAGGAAACCAGACGCAGCATAACTGAAGACTTTTGTCAACCCTTAATCGGGGCGCGGTTTTCCCTGACTGCCAATTCCGGACGGGACTTTCTGCAATTGGCTTCGGTGAGGCCACATCCTCGCCTCTGAGATTGACTCGCCCCCGAGGGTGTTTCTTGTGTGTAACCAGCCTCTCCTCTAGTCCGCATCTGGTATATACTCAATCAGATCGTTTGGAGTGCAGTGCAACGCATTGCACAAGCTGTTGAGTGTGGATTCGTGCAGCTGTGGCATCCCCTTGGAGTTTTTCAGCTTGGAAACGCTTACGGGGTTAAGCTTTATTTTTTCAGCTAGCTCCTTGTTGGTCATGCCCCGATCGGCCATCACGACGCGCAAACGCCAGCGGATCATAGTTTCTCTGCTCTGTATTACTGTACTCCTAGCTTCTCCTAAAGCTACAAAGACTGCAACCGTAGCTTAAAATACTACAAGAGGGCGGCTCTAGCCCTTCAGGCAGAGCAAAAAGTTAAATGTTATTAACTATATCTATATACAAATAGCCAATCGTGCTATTGGAGAAGACAAGTAAGAGAGGCTGGCCCACTAGGAATGGTGGCCAAGTCTCACCCAATACGGTTGGCGGATCAGGAGGCAACGACCATGACACAGGAGCGGCACTTCGGAGCGGAAAAGTCCTGGAAACCTTTGATCACGGCGGTTTCACCTCCGAATCCGGGGTGTACTCAATCAGATCGGCAGGGGTGCAGTGTAAAGCCTCACACAAACTGTTGAGCGTTTTTCCGCTTATCCGTGGCATCTCCTGCGCGTTTTTCAGGTTGGACACACTGACGCGGTGAAGTTTGATTCTTTTAGCTAGCTCTTCATTGCTCATGCAACGCTCGGCCATAACAACGCGCAAACGCCAGCGGATCATACTTCCAAGGGCTCTGTATCACTTCTCTCATAGCTTCTCCTAAAGCGTAGAACGAGTGCAACGGTAGCCGCTAAGACTCCCCCGATTTTTGAGTGAAGCTTGACAAGAGTATACTGTTACTTTACAATTGAAGACAAGCAACAGAGGATGGCCCACTGATTAGGGTGGCCAAGTCTCAGATTAACGGCGGCGCATCAGGAGACAACGACCATGACAGAGGAGCAGCAAGAGAAGCCAATCGTCCTGGAAACCAAAGGGCCCAGTCTAATCGGCAAGGGCTGGATCGACCCCACTGACGCCGAGAGGCTGCCGGTGGCGATCGAAGATATCGGCACAGTGCTGGAAGTGACCCCAGAGGAAATCGAGCCCGACAGCATCCAGAGGTGGCCTCACATGCTGCGCGTCCACCTCAAAAATGGCCAATACCGCTGCGTCAGCTATCGCGCCTTACCCGGTTGGGCAGATGCAGGTGAAGCTGCAATCAAGCGCTGCGCGACGCTGGAGCAACTCGATGAATTTGCCGCCGTGGTGAATGCCGAGAAGAAAAGGTTTGAGAAAAAATACCCAGAAGCCACCTTGAAGCGGTGGCGGGAAGTTTGGCGAAAACAGCGCCAAATCGTGCAATATAGAGAATGTGTGCGCCAGAAAAAGGAGGAACACCGGCTGGCGGGAATTCAATGGAAAAATAGCTGGTACGGGATATGCCGCTACTGCCACAGCAGAAACTCGTTGATGGCGTTATGGGTGGAGTGGGAAAAACAAAAAGTGCACTTTGCCGACCTGCCGGTAGTAATCAGCGAAACTGAGCAAATATTGCTGCAGCGGTGGCAAGAACTGTCCCAGGCAAGCTAGCCGGCCGGCACAAAAAAAGGTGGACAGCGCCCACCCGATAAGTCAATCCAAAATCCGAAATCCCAAATCCCTTCCTGGCACTAGCCGATGCTCTCAATCACCGGATGGAAAAAGAAAGCCAATCCCAAAACCGCATAGGCAGCTAGCAGCAGAGTGCCTTCCAGCCAGTCAGACCGGCCATCGGAACTGACAGAATTGGCAATCAGCACCGACACCGCCACCGCCACCAATTCAAACGGATTGAAATCCAGATCCATCGGCTGACCGAAAGCCCAGCCCGCCAGAACCAGCACCGGCGCGACAAACAGAGCAATTTGCAAGCTCGAACCCACCGCCACCGACACAGACAGATCCATCTTATTCTTCATGGCCACTGTCACAGCGGTAGCGTGTTCGGCGGCGTTGCCAATAATCGGGACGAGGATGACGCCGGTGAACAGCGCCGTCAGCCCCAGACGCGCAGTCGCTTCCTCCAGGCTGTCCACAAGCAACTCTGACTCAATCGCCACCATCACGGTGCAAACAAACAGCACACCAACCCACAGCCACAAATTAGATTTGCCTTCAACCTCATCCGGTGCCAGGTTCGCCTCTGCGAACTCTTGGCTGGCCTCCTCTGCCACACCGGCATCGTAGAGATAGGTGTGAGTCTTCATAGAAAACAGCAGCGTCAGCCCGTAGACCAAAATTAACACCACCGCCACAGCGCTGGAAAGCGTCTGCATGGTGACTTCACTAATCCCATTGGAGGTGACATCCACTGCTGTCGGCAGCAGAAT
>CAZJNL010000131.1:0-8930 GCA_964546515.1 uncultured Oscillatoria sp. | reverse complement strand
CCCAGAGGGGGCCCCGAGCCCCCCCCCTTAAAAAGGGGGGAGCATGAGTCAAGATTTTTTGTTCACGGGGGGTTTGGGGGGATCTGGATTGCTTATAAGCACCTCAGGTTAGATATTAGGCCATGCCTTACAAAATTTGAGGTTAATTTTTGGAGATGTCTATTTGGCCAGTGCTGTGCCCTAGCGTGCAGTCGCACGAGACGCTTTGGCAATTTCAGCCTGCTGAAATTGTTCGCCGACATAAGTAAGTGAATCAGCCAGGTGCCGGTGCCAGTAATTCCATCCAGAGTCAGATCCCATTAAGCCGTGACCGCCGGGAAATTGATTAAAGACATGACTGACGTTCAGCTGGTCGAGAACTTTGTGAAAGCGCAGGGTTTCTTTGAGAAAGCGCTCTTCTTCCTGACCGGCATCCAGGTAAATGCGCAGGCGGGAGCGCGTCTCTTCGGGAAGCTTGGAAATATAGAGGGCGGGACTGTTCTGGGGTCCGCTGGCATCGCTAAAATAGCCGCTGTGACTGAAGAGAACCGAGAAATTATTGGGGTAATGCAATCCTACATTCACCGCACCCCAGCCGCCAGAAGACAGTCCGCCAATTGCCCAGAAATCCGGTGCCGGCAGGGTGCGATACCGGCTCCGCACCACTTTCACCAGTTCCTCCCCAATCGCAGTCGCCACCTTGCCATTTTGCCCATCGATATACTGGGGGTCAAAAAAGGCACTGGAGCCGCGCAGGTCATTGCCATCCGGGGTAATAATGATACTGGGTGGCAATTTGCCGGCGGCGTACAGTTGCTGGAGCGTCGAGAGCGCCGCTGCTTTTTTAAACCAGTCTGTCGGGTAGCCGTGTCCGCCGTGGAGCAGAAAAATAACGGGGTAGCGCTGCTTGGGATGTGCGGCGTAATCGGGAGGTAAGGAAATGCCATAGGTGCGGACGCCACCCATTGCTTGGCTGTTGTAGCTGGCTATCTGGTAGCTCAAGGTGGTGTTTCCCTCAGCTTGCGGGCCATCCAGCTGGGGCGCACCGGCAATGGCCACATACCAGTAACCCGAACCCGCAAGCAGCAGGCTAAAAGCCGCCCCTATCACCCACAGTCGTTTGGACTTCATTGTTCAACCTTTAACCTTCAACCTTCAACCTTTTAGATTTTCAAAAAATCGGCTGGTTCAGCGCCCACCAAATCAAGCCACCGAGACTCTGGCGCAGTAAAGCTTGCAAGATAGCATCCAGTTCGCGAACTCCCAAATGCCGGTAAGCCAAATACTTCGACTCCCAAAAGTTAGGCTGAAATTTGCGCTTGAAGTCGTGCAGGTGTTTGAAGTGGTAAACCGAGTCGCCGCGCACGGAAAACTCGTGCAAGATCCAAGCCAGCTTTTCTGACTGCTCCACCTTGGACTCCTTAACATTGGACAGCGGCGACATTCCCATCGTCGCCAGTTTGACGCCCGATGACTTCAGCAGCAAGAAAGACTCGCTCAGAAGCAAATCCATCGTGCCGGTGGGCGCACTTTCTGACCGGCGCATCAAGTCCAAATACACCCCCTGACGGGCGCACACCGGCGTGTAAGTTACGAAGGCAACAACTCGGTTATTCTGTTCCGCTATAAAATAGCGCCGGTTCCCAGGTTTGTCTAGGGACAGGGTTCCCAAAGTGAAAGACAGTTCGCCGATGCCTCGCGTCTGCAACCACTCCTGCGAAATCGCCTCCAACTGCGGATTAATTAGCGCCGCGTCCGCACCGGCAGGGTTATATTCCCGTACCGTTACGCCCCGGTTGCGTGCCGTATTGCCCGACGAGCGGACGTTAGCCATTTTGTTGCCCTTGAGCGTGAACCGGTCTAGCTCAAAAAAAGGTTCTTCTCCCAGCTTGAGAAACCGAAATCCCCGAGACTGCAACACCGGCACCACCGGCTCGGTGACTTCAAAAAATATGGGCTGCATGCCTGCGATCGCGGTAAATGCCAGAAATTCATCAATAGCCGTTGCCATTTCGTTTCGCGGGCATACCGGCTCGCCGGCAGTAATCGCCACTTTGTTAAATTCAGCACAGGCTGTCACTCCCGCCACTGCGCTGTGAAAAAAGTGTTTCTTGTCGGATTCCAGCGCCAAATAGCTCGTCGAGTTATAGCCATAGCTGCTCAAAATTCTCTGAATGTACTGAAAAGAGTGTGAGTCGGGCTTCGGCGCAGGGGCGAGTTCAACTGCCCAACTGGCCGGTGCGGTTTCACTCAAACGACTTTTCCAGCGAATCAAAGAGCGGTTGCGGCGAGTTATCGTGCCGGAAATGGCGGTCATAAAAGCCTCCTCAGAGGTTTACTGCTGAACCAAGGCTCAATTCCGGGTTCGGTTTCGCCTTGTGATTGATAGCTTAGGAAACTCGTGTGTCAGCCATTCGTCAGAGAGATGGATATGTTGTGACAGGAAAATTTCCAGCCCTTTGGGCCGGCCCGCCCGAAAATCTTTATATAATCCGGTTTATTTGTTACTAAACAAGCCTGGCTGTACAGACGCGACATGTCGCGTCTATACATTCGTAACAGCCGGATTGCCTACGATATTTAAACAAACTAATAAGACGTAAGTCAGGTCAGGGTGCGGGCGGGGGAATTTCCGCAGCTTTCTCCCAGTGATGGTAAGCGAGAGGTCGCAAACCGTTTAAGCCCGCAGCAATCGCAGAGCCGTTGTGCACCGCAGTCGCCACCAGGGGGTGCAGCCCCACTGTGGAAGCCAGCCCCAAACCGGCCAGATTGGGAGCCACCGCCAGAACCGTATTCTGCTTAACCACACGCACGGTTTGCTTGGCAATGGCAATCGCCTCCAGCAACCCGCTCAAATCATTATTCATCAGCACCACATCCGCCGTCTCTCGCGCCACCTCGGAACCGTTCGCAAAGGAGATGGAAACATCCGCATACGCCAGCGCTACCGAGTCATTCAATCCGTCGCCGGTGAACGCCACTGTTTTGCCGGCATGGCGCAGCTTCCGGACAATCTCTGCCTTTTTTTCGGGAAACGCTTCGGCGTAAACCGCTTCCAGGGGAATCCCAAGCTCATTCGCTACAGCGAAAGCTTTTTTCTGGCAGTCCCCAGTCAGCAGGTGAATTTCCATGCCATACTGAGTTGGCAGCTTTTCGATAACCGACCGGCTTTCTTTTCGCAGGGGATCTGTGTACTGCAGCACTCCTGAGAATTCGCCGTTGCAGGCGACAAAAATCAGAGAAGAACTTGCCGAAATCGGACATGACGGGTTAAAATCGCATTCCCCTAACGCGCAAGGGTGCCGGTCATAAAAACATTCCAGGCTAATTCCGTCTCGCTCCAAGAAACGAGCGCTTCCCACCAAAACCGTTTCCCCGTCAATAACCGCCCGCACGCCCATCCCCACTTCATAGTTCCACTCGCCGCGCGGTAAAATGCGCACGCCCCGCTCTTCGGCGCAGCGCATCACCGCCAAAGCGACTGGGTGAGTCAGGCGCTGCTCAGCTGCACCGGCTAGTTCCAGCAACCGCCCCTCCGACATCCTCCCTGTCACTGTTTCCAGGGCAACAATTTCTATATCCCCCTCAGTCAGAGTGCCGGTTTTATCAAAAACAATCGTATCAACTTTCGCCAATTGTTCCAAAGCTCGCCCGCTGCGAATAAGAATACCGTGTCGCGTGGCGTGGGTGAGCGCCGCCAAGTAAGTTGTTGGCATGGAAACCCGCATGCCGGTGACAAAATCAAGAGTGAGAATGGAAGCAGCCCTCGCTGGGCTGCCGGTTGCCGCCCAAACGCCCCCCGCTAGCAGCAAAGCTGGCACAATCGCTTTGTCTGCTATTTTTGCGGCGTAATTCTCCATGCGGGTGTCGTAAACTGGAGCCTCCTCTACCAGTTTAATACTCGCACCGGCACGAGTTTCCGCTCCCACTCGCTCAGCTTTAATGTAAATTTCCCCTTCGCGCACGAGAGTGGAAGCGTAAACAGTTTGTCCCGCCTCTCGCACCACCGGCACTGACTCGCCGGTGAGTTTCTGCTGATCTATCAGCGCTTTCCCCCGCAGCACTTCGCCATCAACAGGAATCTGTTCCCCCGGATAAACAATAACCGTATCCCCAACTTTCACCTCCCCCACCGGCACTTGCTGCTTTTGCCCGTCGCGCTCTACCCAAGCGAAGTGCGCCAAAGCGTCGAGCAAATCTAGCGCTTGCAGGCGAGACGATCGCGCTGTGCGCTCGCGAATTATATCCCCGATTTCGTGCAAAGTCATCACCAGTGCCGGGGTCAGCAAATTCCCCTGAAAAGAAGTCAGCGTAATCGCCATCAAATCCAGGCAATCTATATTGAACCGACGTGACTTGCGGATGCTTTCAAAAGCTCGTTTTGCCACCGGCAAACCCGCTGCTGCGACCGTTGCGCCAATCGCAATTCCCGGCACCGGCAGCCCCAATGGCCCACCGAGAACAGCCAGCGCGGTGGCGAGGGCGGGAAGCTTCAAACCCGACCACTCACTTTCAGAGTCCGTCAAGAAACCGCCGGTAAAAGGTTTAAATAAACCGGGTTTCTTAAAGAAATTGCTTTCAGATACGGTGAGCAAACCGCCGGGGAAGGGTTTGAAGAAACCGGGTTTCTTAAAGACACCCGGTTTCTCGGTTTTAAAGAAACCTGGTTTCTCAGTTTCGTCGCTTTCTTCCCAGGGGGCTGGAGACGCGATTCGGCGTTCTACAAGATTTTCAACACCGGCACTTTGAATCAGCCGCACCAGATGCGCGTGCATTTGCGCATCCTTTACCAGTTTAGTTTCATAGCTGATGGCAATAGACGCCGCCGCACTGCTGATGCGAACCCCGGTGACTCTGACGTCAGACTCTATCAACCTTTGCAAGCGCCGGGCGTAGCGCGGATCGCTGGCCATTTTCGGCACCCGAAATCGCACCCGTCCGGGAATTGCATGAACCAAACTACAGGCGACTGCTGGCGGCGCGGCTCGTTTTTTTTCGCCTTCAGGCGTTTGCGCCTTTACTAATAAACTTACCATGATTCTTCCCCTGATTATTTCCAGGATGAACCTTGCCGGCTTTTCGCCAAACTGATCAGGAAAATACTGCTCGCCGGTCAAGAAACTGTCGAGAAACCAGGTTTCTTAAACAAACCTGGTTTCTGGGCTGCAGCTGAACTGCTGCGACTGCTCAAAAAACTCTCTCTTCTTAATTTCCCTTGGCGCTCTATCCTTCGGGAAGCCGCTTCGCGTCTATGGCGTCTTGGCGGTTAAAAAGATTCCTCTCCTCCCCAATTACCCCCATCTTTACATAAATCGTCTGCGCGATTTCCCGGTCAATAGCAGCCCGGGTTCTGCCCACTTTGATGATGTAAGAAGGGAACCGCTGTTCTAAAGTAATAGGACTTCCCGGAATCACGCCCATCGCCATCAATTTGCGGATGATGGCTTCATCTTTTGTCCGCAAGTCAGCGACCGTGCCGCTTTCGCCAGTGTTCACCGTACTTAGGGCAATCATTTAGAAACTCACTCCCGATACTGTCAACAGAACATTCATCAAGTATCCCATCAAGAAAGCGAAGGGAAAAATAAAGGCAATCATGGCCCAACTGATTTTAGCGCCCCGCTCTTTGAGCATGATTTGGAATTGGGCGATGCAGGGCAAGAACAGGGTGAGGACGACTGCGGCAACGACCAGTTGATTGCCGGTAAAAAGCCCTTGCTGCTGCATGTCGAACAGTCCAGCCGCCCCGTAGTCCCGTCTGAAGAAGCCGTACAAGAATATGGGGGCGGCTTCTTTGGGCAGTCCCAGGCCCAGGGCCACCGGTTCGAGGGCCTTGATAATTATATCAAACAAGCCGGTCAGCCGCCCGATCCAAATAAAAACCGACGCCCAGATGAACAGGGGGAGGATTTCGATGAAATACCATTTCATCCTCACCCAGGTTTTAATGAGAATATTATTCAGCTTGGGAAAGCGCAAGGGCGGGATTTCCATGTAGAAACCGGCTTGTTTTCCGGGAAGGAGCTGGGCGGTTAAATAGCCAACTGTCAGGAAAATCCCGATGATAAAGCAGCCCCATATCAAAAGTGCGGCGGGCTTTTGCGCGAGAAGTCCCAGGATAACGCCCCACTGGGCGGCGCAGGGAACGGCGAGCGACAGGAGAAAGGTGGCGATAATCCGTTCTCGTTTGGTTTCCAGGGTGCGGGTGACCATTGTTGCCATTGTGTCGCACCCCAATCCTAGCACCATTGGGATGACGGCGCGACCGGAAAGACCGATGGATTTGAAAAGCCGGTCGAGCATCAGGGACAATCTGGGCAGGTAGCCGCTATCTTCTAAGAAGGAGAACATTAAAAAGAAGGTGGCGACAACCGGCAGTACGATGGCGGTGGCGTAGCGAATCCCCAGGGTGATGATGCCGTACTCGTTGGCAATTAAGTCCTGAACCTGCTCCCAGGGGAAAATTTGGGCAGTCAAGGAGTTGACGGCTGGGTTGATGTGTGTTTCAAAGAAGGTTTCAATGAAATCCACCACAGTGCCGGCACCGAACTCGCCGACAAATTTATAGACTCCGTAATAGAGGATAAGGACTAGGAGGGGGAAGCCGGTCTCCGGATTGACGGTGAGCTGGTGCAGTTTTTCGGTGAAGGGCTTTTTCTCTTGAGCCGGTTCGCTGAGGACGTTTTGTTCGATAGTCCAAGCGAGTTGCTGGCGGGCGCTGGCGATGGCAAAACTCACGGGTTCTGCCAGTTGGTTTTCAGCGGCGGCGATGGCGGCTTCAATTTCCTTAAATTGGGGTTCGTGCTGCTGCGCTTTTTCCCAAAAAGCCTGGTCTTTTTGCAGCAGCAGCAAGGCGACGCTGCGCTTGGACAGGGTATAATTTTTGGAGAGGGACAGTTCGTAATCCCCGGAGAGGAGCGCTTCTATTTTGGCGAGCGCTTCCTCAATGGCATCCGGATAAGCTACCTGACTTGACATATTCACACACTTTTTCTTTTAATTCCTTAACACCCCAATTCAGCGCCGCTGCTACTGTCACCACCGGCACGCCCAGTTGTTTTTCCAGGTGTTCCCGGTGAATTTGGATGCCCAGCTGTTCGGCTTCGTCGATCATGTTGACGGCTAGAAGCACCGGCAAACCCGCTTCAATGAGCTGAAATGTGAGGGGCAGCATCCGCCCCAGATTTTTGGCATCTAGGACGTGAATGACCAAATCAATGGGTTCAGCGAGCAGCAAGTCTCTGGCCACTTTTTCTTCTTCGGTAATGGGCAGCAGGGAGTACATTCCTGGGGTGTCCACTACGGCAAAAAGGCGGTCGCGGAGCCGCGCCTGTCCCCGCGAGACTTCCACCGTGGTGCCCGGATAGTTGGAAACCGTCACATAAGTGCCGGTCAAGGCGTTAAACAGCACGCTTTTTCCCACGTTGGGCGTCCCGACTAAAGCAATCTGGGGAATCTTTTCCGGTTTTGTCCCCGGTGGTTCCTCAGCTTTTTTAAACCATTTGAAGAAGGCGGCTTCTTTTGTGCCGGTGCGGCTGTGGCAGCGGTTGGTGCATTTGTGACATTCCATACCATTTCTCCGGTGTTGAGTGCGAGCGGGCGATTAAAACAAGATTTTGGTTGTCCAACCCTCTTTGATCTAAACGGCTATTTTTAACAGTAGCACGTCTGAGCTTATTGAAAATAATTCTTAACAATCCTTAAATTTTCTCTGGCTGGCCACTAACGGGACTTGGGGGATGGGGGGATGGGGGAGAGTGGCACAGAGGGTTCAGGGGAGTGGGGCGAGGGTATACCCCAGCCCTACGACGGGCCCGTTCTGGTGGGCTGCGCCAGTCCAGGAGAAATGAATTGCGGTTCGGGCTGCAGCAATTAATCGGACAAGATATCAAAAAGCGGCTGCGGCAGCCCGCGAAGGCGGTGAGAAGAAATACTTATCTAAACAGTGGGCGGTAGGCTTTTGAGGCGCTCTGGCGGTACACTAGCCCCTAGCCCGTAGCTTATAGATGAGTTAAGCGATATCTCACTCAGTCGTCAGATAGGGGGACAGTTGGTTAAATGGAGATTTTGATAATTGAGGACGAACCGGAAATCGCGCGGCTGATCCAGCACGCACTGGAAGCGGAAGGATTTCAGTGCCGGTGCTGCCGAGATGGGCTGAGTGCGCTGCAGGTGTTTCGGGAACAGCCACCGGACTTGATCGTGCTGGATTTGATGATCCCCGGTTTGGACGGGCTGGAAGTGTGCGCCCGCATCCGCCAAAAACCGGGCCCGAAAGACCCGTATATTCTGATGCTGACGGCGAAGGGCGAGGAAATTGACCGGGTTATTGGCTTGTCCACCGGCGCTGACGATTATATGGTCAAACCCTTCAGCCCCAGGGAATTGGTGGCTCGGGTGCGAGCGCTGTTGCGGCGCAGCTTGCGCCAAGGTGGGCAGCAGCAGCTTTACCGCACGCCACATTTCACAGTAGATATAGACCGGCACACCGCCAGCCGCCACCTCAGCGCCGGTGAGTCAGAAACGCTAGACTTGACGACATTGGAATTTAACCTTTTGGCGACATTTGTCAGCCATCCGGGGCGAGTTTGGAGTCGAGCGCTGCTGATTGACAAGCTTTGGGGGGATGACTTTTTTGGGGATGAGCGAGTGGTTGACACTCATGTTGCCCGGTTGCGCAAAAAAATTGAGCCAGATCCTGGGAATCCTACTTTTATTAAGACGGTGATCGGTATTGGATACAAGTTTGAAGATTCCGCGGGATAGCCCCACGATCAATTAATAATATAGTGGGTTTCAATTTGATGATGTACAGATGGGGATAAAAATGATAGTCCCGCCCAAAACGGGTGTGCGGAACGCCGAATGTCGCGTCTCTTTCTCTTGTAGAACGCCGAATCGCGTCTCCCTATCCCGGATGCCCGCAGATAGAAAAATGTACAGCCTCCGCT
>CAZJNL010000130.1:0-8965 GCA_964546515.1 uncultured Oscillatoria sp. | reverse complement strand
TTTAAGCAAATTTCAATAGCTTTTGGGAAAAATTTGTGTTCCAGCTCGTGGATCAGCCGCTTAATGCCATCCAGGGTGTGAGTGGCGCGGGGATACTGATCCGCTTCCAGCACATTCAGCCGCTGCATATCCTCAAAATAGGTTTGGATGTAGCGTTCCGCCACCTCCTGCATCGACGAGCCCTCCTCCCGGGCGCGGTTGAGAATTTTGTCGTCAATATCGGTAAAATTCTGAACGTAGCGCACCATGAAGCCGCGCCACAGGAGATACCGGCGCACCGTATCCCACACGATATAAGAGCGGGCGTGGCCCAGATGGCAGTAGTCGTACACCGTCACCCCACAGCAATACATGCGCACCTTGCCGGGTTCGAGCGGCTCAAAGGGTTCCTCGCGACGGGTCAGGGTGTTGTACAGTGTGAGGGCCATAGTAAAGCAATGGTGAAATGAGATCGGCAATAATGAGGGTAGCAGGGATGCCAGCCAACATCCAAAGTGCTGGTGTTTGTCTTTATCCAAGGCTATCCTCGCATTTTCTGACGTTTTTGAGCGACGCTATGCAAGCAGCAAGTATCTCCTCCGCCCCCTCCCAGGTAATGGACGCTCCCAAACATGGCATGCCGGTGACGATTATTACCGGCTTCCTCGGCAGCGGCAAGACAACCCTACTCAACCACATCCTCACCAATCAGGAGGGAGTGAAGACAGCTGTTCTGGTGAACGAGTTTGGTGAAATCGGCATCGACAACGAGCTGATTGTCGCCAGCGGCGATGACATGGTGGAGCTGAGCAACGGCTGCATCTGCTGCACCATCAACAACGATTTGCTCAATGCGGTCTACAAAGTCTTGGAGCGTCCGGACAAAGTGGACTACATGGTGGTGGAGACGACCGGCCTTGCTGACCCCCTGCCGGTGGCTCTGACGTTTTTAGGCACAGAACTGCGCGACCTCACCCGCTTGGATTCTATCATCACCGTGGTGGACTCGTCGAATTACAGCCTCGACCTGTTTAACAGCCAAGCCGCTTACAGCCAGATTTACTCCGGCGACATCATTTTGCTCAACAAGGTGGATCTGGTGGATGAAGCCGACGCGGATCTGCTGGAAGTCAAGATTCGCGATATCAAGTCAGGTGCCAGAATTCTGCGCACCACACAGGCGCAAGTGCCCCTGGCACTGGTTCTCAGCGTCGGTTTGTTTGAGTCTGACCGGTATTTCCAAACCGAAACGCCGGCAAAAGACCACGACCACGACCATAACCACGCCCATGACCACGCCCATGACCACGCCCATGACCACGCCCATGACCACGCTGAGTGCGACCACGATCACGGTCATTGCGCCCACGACCATGACCATGACCACGACCATGACCACGAGCATCACCACCACCACGAGCATCACTCCCATCACCTAGAAAATGACGGGTTCATCTCGGTTTCTTTCCAGAGCGACCGGCCCTTGGCGATTAAAAAGTTCCAGAATTTCTTAGACAATCAGCTGCCCGAGAATGTCTTCCGCGCCAAAGGGATTCTCTGGTTTGATGAAAGTCCGAAGCGTCACATTTTCCACCTGTGCGGCAAGCGCTTCACCATCGACGATGAGGAGTGGAAAGGTCAGCCGAAAAACCAGATTGTTCTGATTGGGCAAAATTTGGATCGCGAAAAGTTGCTAGAGCAGATTCATGAATGTGTTTGTTTGCCGGCACGCGAGAAGCCCAAGGGGTTCGGGAAGTAAAAAGTAAGGGTTAAATATTAGTTTCGGGGAGCGGGCTGAGAAAGAGATCCCTCAAGGCTTGACCGGCAAGCGTCAGAGCGACCTCTGGCCAGCCCGCTCCCTGAAATTCCCATTCAGCCGGCTACCTTTACCCCAACTTGCAATTAAGTAGGCGAACCCAGTTACCCAGATATGTAAAGTTTTGAAAATTTTGGCCAAATTGCCAAATTGGCAACCCAGCCCGGTGAGTGGGTGGTAAAATCCTGGGGTAGAGCGCTGGTAAAGTCATCCCAGAAACGGGGTTTCTTTGTAGGGGCGGGTTGACCTTTAATATCTGCCGGTGACAGAAGATAAAGCCGCCCCTACAGGACCTGCGCTCTCAGCGCGGGTTTATTTATGTTTAGCAACTTTGGGGGAAGCTGCAAGGATGTTAAAGGTGAGCTCTTTGTTCACAATTCACTGCAATAATGAAGCGATAAGCCATACATTTGTTTCCCTGTGCGGAAACTGGCGGGGACCGGATATTCAGGCGCGTATGGTTGTTCCGAGTTGTGAGCCATTCTGTCGCGGGCCGAATCTTGTTGAGGCAATTCCGCCACTGTTAAAATGGTACTATTATCGGCAGGCTGGCGGGGCCCGATCCAAGGCAGAGAAGCGTTTTCTCAGAGATATAAAGGATTTTGATGTGGCTTACTTATGGCCCGCAACTTCTGGGGAAACCTTCAGGAGAATTAAGAAGATCGGCAAACCCATTTTTCTGGAGCGCATTAACTGCTATACAGGTCAAGCAAAACGCATCCTTGATGATGCTTACAGGCGCTTGGGACTGCCCCCCCAACACGCGATTACGCCTGAGATGATTCAGGAAGAAGAAGCGGAAGTGAAGCTGGCGGATTTCATTTTTTGTCCCAGTCCGGAGGTAAAAAAATCGTTTCAAGAAGCGGGAGTTCCGGAAAACAAACTTATCGCAACCAGTTACGGGTGGTGCCGGCAGCGTTTCCCTAATATTCCATCCGAAAAACAGCCATCTGAGACTGCTACCGTCCTTTTCACCGGCAGGGTTTGCGTCAGAAAAGGCGCTCACCTGCTCTTGCGGGCGTGGGAACGAGCGGGGGTGAAGGGACGGCTGATGCTTTGCGGAAGAATGGAGCCGGCAATTGCCGAAACTTGTGGCGAGATACTGGCGCGTCCTGATGTGGTGCATTTGGATTATAATAAGGATATTTCCAGCGCCTATCGCCAAGCAGATATTTTTGCCTTTCCGAGTCTTGAGGAAGGCAGTCCGCTAGTTGCTTATGAAGCGATGGCGCACGGGTTGCCGGCGATCGTCTCACCGATGGGATCGGGCGGCATCGTCAGAGATGGCATTGATGGAACGATCGTTTCGCCCTATGATGAAGATGCCTGGGTGGAAGCCTTGCGAAAGTTATGCGATTCCCCGGAGTTACGCGCTCGTTTCGGTGCGTCAGCCCGTCAGAGAGCCGAAGAGTTTACGTGGGAAAAGGTGGCGCGTCGCCGCGCGGCGGTTGTGCTGGAAAAATTGAAAGCTTCTTGAAAAGCGGCGCCAAAGCGATTCCTGGGATGTTAAAAAAAAACACGCCAGCAACAGCAATTCCGTTCCCCGGATTGAGGTAAAGTAAAAAGGCAAAAGACACAGGTCAAGAAAATACTTTTGCCTTTGGCCAACACCCATGCGAGTAGTTGTTCAGCGGGTTAAATCTTCTCAAGTTACGGTTGCGGGGCAAGTCGTTGGCCAAATCGGTCGGGGGCTGAACTTGCTGGTGGGAATTGCCGCCACGGATACAGAGGCAGAGCTGGACTGGATGGCTCGCAAGTGCTTGGAGCTGCGTTTGTTTCCGGACGGAGCCGGTGGTGAAAGTCGCTGGGATAAATCTGTGCGAGAAATCGGGGGTGAGCTGTTAGTGGTGAGCCAGTTTACCCTTTACGGCGACTGTCGAAAAGGCCGGCGACCCTCTTTTGACAGTTCAGCGGCTCCCGAAACAGCCAAAGAGCTTTACGAACAATTCATAAGCAAATTGCGGCAGAGCGGTTTGCGGGTGGAAACCGGCGCTTTTGGAGCCATGATGCAAGTCACTATCGAAAACGATGGCCCCGTTACCCTGCTGCTAGAGAGAGAGGCTAGCTAGAGCGCCCATCCCACCGTAGGTCTGCGTTCGGCCTGTCCCTACTCCCACCTACCCGTGGGTGTGCACAGGCGGGACGCCTGTGCCTACGCCGACTACCCGTGGGTGTGTACAGGCGGGACGCCTGTGCCTACGCCTCCCACCCGCAGTCCTGGCGGATCGCCTGTCCCCGGCGTCTCGCCTGGGGGTTAACGGGACTCGAGGTTATTGATCTGCTCCCACCAGCGATTGAGGGGAAAATAAACAACCGGTGCCCAGAGGCTGCTGAGGATGGCAGACGAGAGGGCAATCAGCTGGTGGCGGGTCCAAATTTCAGCCAGGGTGTTATATCCGAGAAGGCTAAACTGAAGCGTGGCTACCGTCTCTACCACGACAGTCATAGCAAACACAATCAGGGACACGGAAATAAAATCTTCCTGGACAAAGCGGTCTTTCTGCAACCAAGCGGTCAAAATGCCGGCCAGAGCGAGGCTGAGGGCGTGGGTGGGATGGGGAGCGGTCATGCCGTCTTGGATCAGCCCCAAAGCCAGCCCGGCTACGGCTCCTTGAAAGGCTGTGCGCTTAACACTCCAAGCCACCACCCAGATTAACAGCCAGTTGGGCGCAATGCCCAGCAGAGTCATTCCGGGGAGGCGAGTGGGCAACAGCAGCAAGCACAAGAACGCAGAGCCAACCGTTACCAGCGCATTGAGCAGCTGACGGTTCTGGGGGTTCCAGTGAGAAGCTTTGCTCAAAGAGTTAGTTCTGATTGCTGCTGTTTGTCTCATTTTGGGGCTGCTGTGGAGAGATATCTATCTCGGGGATTGGCTTGTGTGGGGATACAACCACCCACTCCAGGGCGTTCACCGACGCCGAAAGCTCTACGATCGCCTCAGGAGCAGGACTTTTGCTAAGATTCACTGACTCTATACGTCCGACTGGAATGTTGGGGGGAAACAGCTGAGAGACCGGCGAGGTGGCAACCACATCACCCGGGCGGACATCTGGAACTTTATCAAAGAACTCCATCACGGCTCGGTTGGCTCCCTGTCCCCGCATAAAACCCATATTGCGACTGCGGCTGACGGTAGCCCCCACGCGAGAAGACGGGTCGCTGATCAGCCCGACGCGGCTGGTGTGGTCTGTGACGCTGTCGATCAGACCGATTAAACCGCCCGGGCCGGTAACAATAAAACCTTTTTGGATGCCATCTTTCCTGCCGCGACCCAAGGTCACTTGCTGCCACCAGTGGTCGGCAGACCGCCCGACAACGGGTGCGACGATGCCTTGGTCTTGTTTGACAGAAACGTAACCCAATAGCTTTTTGAACTGTTGGTTTTGCTTTTCTAGTTCGACTAACCGCGCGTCGAGTGCCAGCATGCGGGCTTTTTCCCGCTGTTCTTCTAGAGTGGGACTCGACTCGAAAGGAGCGGTTACTGCCCGGAAGACCTCAAAGATGATTTCACCTTGGTTCTGCCGCACCGCGACAGCCGCACCGATGGCTAGAACCGCCAGTGCAACTTGTAAGCCATGCCGACCCCACCAGCGACGCAATGTGTACATAAACGGTTGAGAGTTTTGAGTTCTGAGTTGTCAGTGAGTTTTCAGGCTCGGAAGGCGGGAAGTTGGAAATCGGTTTTTTTTATTGAACACTCAACACTCAAAACTGATTACATATTTCGTGAGCGACCGCTGAACACGCGCTCGAGCTGTTTGAAGTTTTCTAGCACGCGACCTGTTCCGAGCACTACGCAGCTGAGCGGGTCGGCGGCGATGTGGGTGACAATGCCGGTTTCGTGGCTGATCAGGGTGTCGAGCCCTTTCAATAAAGCGCCGCCTCCTGCTAGCATGATACCCCGGTCGATGATGTCGGATGCCAGTTCAGGGGGGGTTCGCTCTAGGGTGCGCTTCACCGCTTCCACAATCACGGCCAGGGGTTCGGCCATGCTCTCGCGGATTTCTGGCCCTTTAATGGTGACAGTTCTGGGCAGACCTGAGAGCAGGTGCAAGCCGCGCACGTCCATACTAGCATCATCGTCATCTTGCGTTGGGTAGGCCGAACCGAGCTGAATTTTGATCTCCTCAGAGGTTCGCTCCCCAATCACCAGGTTGTGGACTTTTTTCATATACTGGATGATGGCTTCGTTGAGCTCGTCCCCGGCGATGCGCACTGATTCGCTGAGGACAGTCCCTTGCAAGCTGAGGACGGCCACTTCAGTGGTGCCGCCGCCAATATCGACGATCAGGTTGCCGGTTGGCTCTGCCACGGGTAAACCCGCGCCAATGGCGGCAGCCACCGGCTCGTCGATCAAGTATACATCTCTGGCACCCGCCTGAGCGGCGGCTTCCATCACCGCCCGTCGCTCCACCCCTGTGACGCCTGAGGGGATGCCAATCACAATCCGGGGGGATACGAGGGTTCGGCCTTCATGCACCCGCCGGATAAAGTGCTTGAGCATCAGTTCGGCTGTTTCAAAATCGGCGATCACCCCATCGCGCAGGGGACGGAGGGCTATCACGTTGCCGGGGGTGCGGCCTAGCATTTTTTTGGCGTCTTCTCCCACCGCTAGCGGCACTTTTTCGGTTTGGTCAATGGCCACTACAGAGGGCTCTTGGAGAACAATACCTTTACCGGATACATATACTAGGGTGTTGGCGGTACCGAGATCGATACCCATATCCCGGGATAAAGAAAAGCGATTGAAAAGACCCACAGGTTTTTACGCCCCCAAAATCAAATGCTTCTGTCTGCAACTACAGTGTAGCCGTGCTGGATTCTATTACGTTTTTTATCCTGAGTCCATCCCGGGGGAGAAATTCATTGGTTCCGACACGACCCAGCAGCCACACCGTATAATCCTGGCAGCAGGCTACCGAATCCGGCTACAATTAAGGCTTGCTTAAATTTTGCTGCGCTCGCACGCACGTCACTGCTTTATCTGGCTTGGCCTCAAGGCATCCTCAGCGGTTCCGCTGGCGGCGCCGGCTGCTTGCGATCGAGGCCGGCTGTACATCTATTCACCCCGGTGGGGGAAGCATCTGGGGACTGCCAGTCGCTATCCTGAGTACGAGCGGTGCATTAGCACGAGGAACATAAAAGCATTATGAGTCTCAATGTCGTAAATTTAGTAGGCCGTGTGGGCAGAGACCCGGAAGTGAAATATTTCGATTCGGGTACCGTTAAGTGTACATTAACCCTAGCAGTAGACCGCCGGACTCGTAACAGTGATGAGCCTGACTGGTTCAATTTGGAACTGTGGGGCAAGACGGCAGAGGTGGCTGCCAACTACGTCCGCAAGGGCAGTTTGATTGGGGTTCAAGGTTCTTTGAAGTTCGATCACTGGCAGGACCGCGCCAGCGGTGTCAAACGCTCGACACCAATCATTAAAGTGGACAGACTGGATCTACTGGGTTCCAAACGGGATTCAGACCCTAATACGGCTAATTATAGCACCGGCGGTGGCTACAGCGGCGGGGAGTTCTAGCCTTCGCGCCTGTTGGGCGCAATGCCGCTGCCCGAGCTGACCCGCTTTGAGCAGCGTCAAAGCGCCCTGCAGTTCTGTTGCGATTTACCTCCCGCACTCCAGGACACTCACCTATGGCTTATTGGCTGTTAAAAAGTGAGCCGCAGGATTATTCCTACGCGATGCTGGAAACAGATGGTAAGGGAATTTGGGATGGGGTGAGCAATCCTCTGGCCCTCAAGCATCTGCGGACTATGCTCCTCTCCGACTTGGCGCTTTTTTACCACACCGGCAATCAGCGCCAGGTTGTTGCAATTGCTGAGGTGATCTCTCCACCTTACCCCGATCCTAAGCTCAACGACCCCAAACGGGTGGTGGTCGATTTGCGACCGGTGCGCCTGCTCCCCCAACCTGTCACCCTCGCCCAGATCAAGGCAGATGGCCATTTTGAAGGGTTCGACTTGCTCCGCCTCTCTCGCCTTTCTGTGATGCCGGTGTCTCCTGAACACTGGCGGCGAATTCTCTATCTGGCGGGTGAGTGAGTTTTTATTATTGAACCGCCATAGACGCGCAGCGTCTTCCCGCAAGGTAGACGCATTGAGCGCCAAGGGAAGAGGGGAAAGAAGGTGAGATATAATAGTTAAGCACATAAAGGCGTCTTTGTCAAGGGCCGGTATATAAATTTTCTGGCTGGGAATTGTGCCGGCATCCCCAATTTGGGGATGGGCTTTTAGAATTGTCTGTATCGGACAAGTTCTGGCGGCGTTCCAGACGCCGTTGAGTTTATGGCTTACCAGTTATCAGCGACCAAACTGCAGGTCTATCAGCAGTGTCCGCAAGCCTATTATTTCCGCTACGAGCGCGGGATTAATCCCCCGGGCTTCTCCAAGTCTGATGCGCTGGGCACGGCTCTGCACCAGGCTCTGGCTAAGATTTACTGGGACTGGCACTATTTAGAGGCGAAACCTGGGATTGATTGGATTGACTTTTGCTGGAGTCAGCACCAGAAAAAGTTGAATGACTCCCAAATTTATGAGGGTCTGGAAATTCTCAGGTTCTATTATAGCTGTTTTATTGCCAGTCAGAGGGCTATTCACAAACCGGTGGCTGTGGAAGGTAAGATTAAAGGAAGTCTGCCGGTTGAGAATGTGGAGTTTTCTCTCCCTGGGCGCTAGGACCGGCTGGATTGGCTGGATGACGGTCTGGAGTTGATTGATTATAAATCTAATAAGGTGGTTAAGCCACTATATCCAGATGAGGTTGACCTGCAACTTGGCTTGTACTATCTGGCGCTGGAGCAGAAATACGGGCAAAGTCTAAAGCGGCTGAGTTTAATCTATCTGCGCACCGCACCGGCGACAAATTTAGCTGGGACGCCAGTCCAGAACATCAGGAAATGGCGGAGGAAACTATCACTGAAATCGCCCTGCGCCTGCGGGCGGAGTGCGACTGGGAACCTGCTCCGGGGAAGCAATGCGCAAAATGTTTTTATGCCCGCTATTGTCCAGCTGTTCAAGAACAGCCGCAACCCCTGCCGGCTAATGCTAAGCCTCGGAGCGGGTTGCAGTTGTTTCTGGGTTTTTAGCTGTAGGGGGGTGGCGGAGATCACTTTATTAGTATAAACTAAAGTATCGATGTCCAAATATTTGTTTTCAGAATTT
>CAZJNL010000129.1:0-8965 GCA_964546515.1 uncultured Oscillatoria sp. | reverse complement strand
GTTAATTATCAACTTCTCTCCTAAAACCTAACCCCTAACCCCTAACCCCTAACCCTTGGGCATTGGGGCAGTGGGCGATAGGGCATGGGAAATTTGTAGGGGCGGGTTCATCCGAAATCTTTGCTTGACAATGCAAAATATTAATAAACCCGCCCCCCACCGGCACCCGGGTTGTAGGGGCGGGTTTATCTGACATATCTGCTGGTGGCATAGGCTGTTAGAGAACCCGCCCCTACTATCCTTTTTCGGAAGCTTGCGCTTTCCCCAACACCCAGCCGCCAAGTGTTAATTATTGTTAATAAGCCTGGCGCTTTATAACTAAAGACCTGAGCATGTAAAAAAAATATAATCCCACTGGCTCGCTCAAAGCAGATGGCCATCATAGTCAGGGCTATCTACTTGCAATAGCCCTTCTTTATTATCAACCAACCTTCCCCCGCATTTCCCCTCTCTCCCACTCTGGAAGTCTGCGGTTCGCGCCAATTTCTCGACTGGTTAGTTGAAGAACAAATCAGTCTCGCCTGCACCACCTATCAAACTTCCCGCCTCATCCTGCTGGGGGTGATACCGGAAGCAATATTTTCCGGATTTGAGCGCCTTTTCGATAGGGCGATGGGGCTATATGCGACTCCCGAACGCCTTTAGCTGAGTGCGAAATACCAGCTGTGGCAATTAGATAATATACTAGAATCGGGGCAACTCTATAATGGATACGACAAACTCTACGTTCCCCGCATTGGCTACACCACCGTCGACAATGATATCCACGACGTTGCGCTCAACAGTGCCGGTGAGGTAATCTTTGTCAGCACTTTGTTAAACTGTCTGGCTACCTTGAGCGCTCGCCACAGCGTAGCACCCCTGTGGAAACCTAAGTTTATCTCTAAAATTATAGCAGAAGACCGATGTCATATAAACGGTTTGGCAATGGTTGACGGGATCCCCCGTTTTGTCACCGCCTGCAGTCGCTCAGATATCATAGATGGGTGGCGCAAAGCCGGCGAGATGGGGGCTGTGTGATTGATGTGCCCTCTAATGAAATTGTCCTAGCCTGCTTGAGCATGCCCCACTCTCCCCGATTAGATCACAACAAGCTGTGGCTGCACAATTCCGGCCCCGGCTTTTTTGGCTACGCAGATTTGCAGACGGGTTCATTCGAGCCGGTTTGAGCATGCCTCACTCCCCCCGATTAGATCGCAACAAGTTGGCACAACTCCGGCACCTGCTTGTTTGGCTACGCAGATTTGCAGGCGGGTTCATTCGAGCAGGTGACTTTTTGCCCCGGCTATCTGCGGGGGTTGACATTTGGGAAAGATTATGCTATTTTCGGACTTGACAAGCCGAGAGGAGAGAAGAGTTTTTCCGGGTTAGCTCTCGACGATCAGTTAATCGCCAAAAATGCTGAGCCTCGTTGCGGGTTAATGGCGATTGAACTGAGTACGGGGAATATTGCGGGTTGGCTTTACAGAATTATACGGCGTGGGGGTATTCCCCGGAGTGTGGCGACCTATGGCTTTGGGATTTCAGAATGAGGAAATTGAACATGTGCTGACATTTGACACAAGGTTGCAATCTGATTTGCGCGAAGATTTTCACCCTCACACCCCTACCCCTCTCCCATTAAGGGAGAGGGGGTAAAATGAGTTTCTTCGTTGACAGCCTCAGGCTGGGAACGCAAATCCAGAGGCTCTGCCGACTGACTCTGATATAGTAAAAGAGGCTCCGCCTTTAAAGAGGGATTCCCCAGCGGATCCTGGGAACCAGATAAGCTCTCTTGTAGAGACGCGATTTATCGCGTCTCCACCCTGGCAAGCTCCGCCAACAACCCAGATAAATCCTAGCTCTCTTGTAGAGACGCGATTTATCGCGTCTGATTCGAGCGCGTCTGATTCTATCGCGTCTGATTCCATCCCGTCTGATTCGAGCGCGTCTCCTCAGATCAAAGCGGAACAAAAGAACCAGCTAACACCTGAAAAGATTGAAAGCTGGTACAGCCGCACTTTGCAAGTTATTCGGGAAGGGAAATTGGATGAAGCATTCCAAGACTACCAACAAATGGCAGCCACTTGCGACTATTACGCCGCTTATGTACAATTAGGCAACATCGGCTTGATGCGGGAGGAATTGCCAGAAGCGATAGACTACTACCGGCAAACCATCGCTCGCTAACCGGCACACTATCAAGCTTGGCACAATATGGGAGTCGCTCTGCAAAAGCAAGAAAAAATGACAGAGGCGATAGCTTGCTTCCGCAAAGCGATAGAACTCTTATCCAATTATACAGAGATCTTCATAACCGTCTGGGGATTGCCTTGGTATATCTAGACAGGTTGGCTGAGGCGAAAATTGTTTTGGAACGCTGTCTGCAACTCAACTCCCAGTCAACTCTGGCATTCAGCTACCTGTTTCGCTTGCGGCGACTTATTGCCGACTGGCAAAATCACGAGACAAATTTAGAAAAGCTTTACAGTCAGAGAGTTGAGAACGCTGGCCGCGCTTGCAGTTAGCCGCCGGCTGGAAAAACAGCGCCAATCTTTGAACTTTACCCATCCTCGCTTGCGGGAGGTGCGACTGCGAATTGGATATGTTTCCGCCGACTTCCACAATCACGCCACCAGTCATTTAATGCTGGGATTGTTCGGAGCGCACGCGCGAGAAGAGTTTGATATTTTTACCTATTCTCTGGGGATAGATGACGACAGTTTTTACAGAAAGCGCATTATTCGCGACAGCGAACACTTCTGCGACTAGGCGGAGGAATCTGCGGTGGAGTGCGCCAAACGCCGCAGACGGGATTCACATTTGGGTGGATATGAAAGGTTATACGCGGGATTCCCGCTTTGAGATTTTCGCATGGCACCCCGCTCCTATTCAAGTCGGCTATCTGGGATATCCGGAAGCGGATTTTATCGATTATCTTATCTCGGATGGGATTGTTACGCCACCGGCAGTGGCTGACTGGTTCACGGAAAAGTTAGTGATTTTGCCAGAACCAGGTGAATGACAGTTTGCAGCCGGTGGATACCGCCTGACTCGCGCTGAATGCGGATTGCCAGAAAAAGGAGTTGTGTTTGCTTGCTTTAACCAGACTTATAAGATAGATCCGCAAATATTTGACATTTGGATGAGGATTCTGCTGGCGGTTGAAGGAAGCTTGGCTGTATGTTGATAAAGAGGATGCGAAGCCGAATTTGCGGCGCGAAGCATCGGCGCGGGGAGTTGCGGTGTCGCGGCTTATTTTTGCCGGCTTTTTGCCCAAAGCGAAACACCAGGCGAGGTTGAAGTTGGCTGATTTGACGCTGGATACTTAGGATTACAACGCGCACAAGCGAGTGACGCTTTGTGGGGGGCCGGTTTTGACTTCTCCAGGACAAACTTTTGCCTCTCGCGTGGGGGCAAGTTTGCTGGCGGCGGTGGGTTTACCTGAGTTGATTGCGGGGGATTTGCGGGAGTATGAAAGATTAGCAGTGCGGTTGGGTAAAAACCCCGGCGAGTTGCAGCAGTTGAAGAATAAGTTGGCTGTGAACCGGCTGACTTATCCGCTGTTTTACACGCGGCGGTTTGTGGTAAATTTGGAAAAGGCTTATCGGGAGATGTGGGAAATTTACGCGGCGGAGAATTCGCCGCAGTTGATTGCTGTGGGGGAGAAGTAGGGTGCGTGACGCCTGAGCGTAGCTCTCAATATAATAACGTGTGTTGCGCGTCACGCACCTCCAAGCCGCCGTAGGGTGCGTGACGCCAATGAGTGCATTTCTTACCTGAATGTGTGTGATGGCGTCACGCACCTCCCATTGGTGTCAACTTAACCTCTGGGTGCGAGATGTGGGCGATACTTGAATTGAGGGTGCGAGGTGCCGGTGTTACTTGAATTGGGGGCTCAGTTCATTCGCGGCTATACAAACAAAGTCTGCCGCGGAGTAGAAGAGAAGTCATGTTCTTTTAAAGCGCGGATTTTGTCTGACTTGAATTGGGGGCTCAGGTCATTCGCGGCTACAAAAGTCCGCCTTCGCGGAGGAGAAGAGAAGTCATGTTCTTTTAAAGCGCGGATTTTGTCTGACTTGAATTGGGGGCTCAGGTCATTCGCGGCTACAAAGTCCGCCTTCGCGGAGGAGAAGAGAAACCATGTTAGGAAAAAAAAGCGCTGTTTGGTTTGGGCCGCACTTCCAAAAAGGCGCCGCACATTAATAAGATGAACTCTTCTTCTTTCCTCTCCCCCTTTGCTCTACGGGAAGGGGTTTGGGGGAAAATTATTTTTCATAAATAAGACAATAACGTCACCCATTTATAAACCTTAGCCGCAGCGTCACGCCCAGGGTTGAAATCTTCTAAATAAACTGTGATAAGCATCACCTACCAGACCAGTAAAATGTGAGAGAAAATCAGAAACATTTAAAATTTTCTAAAGATAGTCCTGTGCCAAATCAACTCAAAGCTCAAAGTACCAGATCCTAGCAGCCGGTGTGCGGGAGGGGGCAAAGGTTATTATTATTAACCCCGAACAGGATGGGGTATATCAGATTACTGTAGCTCTAGCTTCTTGTCAAGCTACTAGCTTGCACATTGTCTGTCAAGGGGAACCGGGTTGCCTGCATTTGGGGAAAACACCGCTGCATGAAGGGAATTTGCAGCAGTACCGCCAGCTGTTGCAGCAGTGGCGCGTGCGGGATATTCTTCGGGTGGCTTGTAATGTGGCGGTTGAACCCCACCCCCAACCCCTTCCCGTGCACGGGGAGGGGAGTAAGAGTGTGAGCTTTTTGCAGCAGTTGCGGGAGGTTGCCGGTGCTAATATTGCCGCCAGTGCGCAGCGCGTCGGGAATCTAGCACGGGGGGGTAGTTGGGAACTGGAATATCGCTTGGGTTGTGTCAGCTCCCCCCTGGCATTTTTGCCGCAAGTGCGCTACTCCTATCCGGGGATTTTCCCTCCGTCTTTCTCGACTGCGAGCAACTTTACAGTGGGGAGTGCTTCCCAATCCGTCGCCGTTGGGGATTTCAACGGGGATGGCAAGTTAGATTTAGCCAAGCGCGAACTTGCGCTCCAACGATGTCACCGTGCTATTGGGAAATGGCACCAGGATTTTCCACTTTTAACACCTTTGCAACGGGGTTGTTTACTCCCGCTGGCGTCGCCACCGGCGATTTCAACCGGGATGGCAAGTTAGATTTAGCCACGGCGAACTTTAGCGACTACACTGTCACCGTGCTATTGGGAGATGGCACCAGGATTTGCCATTCCTAGCACCTTTGCAGTGGGGAGTAATCCCGTTTCCGTCGCTGTCGGGGATTTCAACCGGGATGGCTTGCTGGATTTCGTCACGGCGAACTATGGCGACAACAACGCTGCTGTTGAACCAGCCTGGTGCGACTCTGAGGATTGCGGATGCCAATGCGTCAACTGTTTCCTCCCCGATTGGCAATCAAACCGCCACCCAAGACATCGCCTTCAGTTTCGTTATTCCCACCGGCACTTTCAGCGATGTTGACGCGGGAGACATTTTAATATATACTGCCGACAAAGCGGACGGTACTGCCTTACCGGCATGGCTGACTTTCAACGCCACAACCCGCACCAACTCTTGCACACCCGCTCCTGGGGATGTGGGCGCAATCAGTGTAAAGATAACGGCTTATGATAGTGCCGGTGCCTCTGTCAGCGATCCCTTTAATTTAACAGTTACGCAGACTCCCACGCCGGTTCCCACGCCGGTACTTAATGCTGACGAGAGTTGCATCTGCGACAAAATTGTGGTAGGGTGCCCCACCGGCATCAACGACACGCAACTCACCCGCCCTAACAGTGTGGGGATCGTCAGCAATGGCAGTGAGGGGTTCGATGCGATTTCAGGTAGCGAAGCAGGTGTTACTATAATCGGAAAGGGTTGGTTTGACATTTCTTAAGAGCCGGCGCGGAGTGCAGTTCAGTGTGACTCGCCCAACTTCTAGGAACAATAAACGGCAGTGATTAACTGTGGAGTGATGGCAGCTATCAAAGCGGCTGCGACTCATTCTAGTAAGAGCATGTCTAGTAGATGAACCGGAAGCACGCAGACTGGCGAAGTGAATTAGCAATGCCCAATGCCCCATGCCCAATGCGTAAGCGTTGCGGCTCCGCAGGAGCTGCGTGCCCCAACTCAGAGATATTCTGGGTATTCAGCATAACTTAATATTATATCACGTCCTGTTGATTAACCGCTATTAGGAGAGCAATGCCCAATGCCCCATGCCCAATGCCCCAGCAGAGATATGATGGGTATTCTACCCAACCTGATATTAGCCGGTGATAATATTTTGGCTTTAGTGAGATGCTCCGGTGCGAGGGGGAGAGCCTGTCCATTTCGACTAGCGCCGCACGATTTTTCCCGGCGAGTGGGGAGTGGAAACCTTATCAGTAACGCTGATTCTTCCCTCTATTGTAACTGGCAACGGCAAGTTTTATGGTACAGATTTTAGCAGATTTGGTAAAATTTGGTAACTCGGGCGGGAATTGCTGCTCCCCGGAAGATGAAATGGCCAATCGCCCAGTCGCCCTCAAGGAGTTTATTGAGCGCAAACAAGCTGGTCTGTCTGCCAGCCCGACAGCCCCCTGACGATCCCCTACCGCGCTCTGCCGGTGGCACCTCCTGCCCAGTTGCTTTCCATCGCAGAAGATTGGCAGAGCGGGACGCTGTACGCTGTAATATCGGGGGAAATACGGAAAGTAATTCCGTTGATTCCAACTCCGTATCAAACAAAAGTGGGGCGCTGACACTAGCCGCTTTACATTTCTTTACTAAGAGACTGGGAAGCACTCAAATATTTTTTACATTTTTTTTAGAGAGTTTCCAACCAGAGCGTTTCCGCCGCAACAGAGTTAAAATTGGCATGGACGCTTCCTGGGTTCTAGCGGCAGGGGCTGCCTGGACTGACTCAGCCAGGAGAGCTAGGATTGAGTGGCTGACTCCCTAAAATTCTGGTGCGACCTCGAACTTGTGGTAGCGCCCGAACGGCATTTATGACTGCATTTGCAATAAAGCGCCCGCTTAAGGCAGCAGGACACCAGCAGTTTTTCTGCCTATACTTTACTTAGTTGCCCCAGGATTACCTGAAAAGCCCATTTTTCCTTAAGCGTAAGGAGCGATGTTCTTTTTTAACAGGGCAGGTTATTAGATTCTGAAGAAATTAAAAAACTAAAAACAGGCAAGCAGTGTGGGAGGTGATGACTTCGTTATGGCAAAAGGCAGAGCATCAAAACCAAAGGTAAAGCAACTGAAAAACCGCAAAACAGACGGATTTGGGGCAAGAAAAGCCCTCTGTAACGAAGTTGTCCATTTTTACCGGGCGGCACTCAATGAGCGCCCCGAAAGGGAAGCCAGATGGGGGTCTAAATCAGCGAGCGCGTCAGGTAGAAATCCTGACTCGAGGAATCCGCACGCCTTCCCCAGAGTTGCCTGTTCCCTGGAATGCGCATTTTATTTTGTAGAGACCGAATTTATCCGGTCTCCCGGGCTTTCGCTGCCTCAACGTGCCGCGCCGGCACCCCAACCTCCGACAGCGGAAGAGGTGGGAAATGCAGGGCAAGCTCTTGTGGCATGCCTTCCTCACCACCGCGCCGGTGTTTCCGGGACTTGTGCCAGCAGGCAGCGGTCCCCGGCTTGCCGCGCTGGCCAGACCGGAGGGCGGTGGCTGAAACAGTACGGACTGCTGTCCGCTCAGACCTGTAGGGGCGGGTTCGCAGGAAGCCAGTGCAGGAGCACAGACATGTCATATAAATCCGCCTCCCCCGCAAAGACTGTGGAATCAGGGGGGTGTTGTGGCACCGGCCTGGAATATCCGGGCTCGTGCGGAGCCGCTACGCTAAAGAACGCCAGACACTCAGGAGTGATGCCGCTGGCGCTGTCTTACCGAGTCAGAGGTAGCCCGCAGCTGAAAAGGCTACCAAAGAGCGACGCCTCAAGAGTGTCGAAAAAAGCATGCATGCTGGAAAGTAAAAAAATTCAGCTTTTTGCTGTGACGAGCAACTGTGAAGATGCGTGATTCGGCTTTACACGATGAAGATTCTACTGGTAGAAGACGACGAACACCTCGCTAAAACCCTGGAGATAGTTCTGAGCGAACAGCACCACACCATCGATGTGGCCAAGGATGGCCTAAAGGGTTGGGATCTAGCAGAGGCTTTTACATACGACTTGATCCTGCTAGACGTGATGCTGCCCAAGCTGGACGGGATTAGCCTGTGCCGGCGCATGCGGGCGAACCGCATGAGCGTGCCGATTATGCTGCTAACAGCCAAAGACAGCAGCAACGATAAAGTCATGGGGTTCGACGCCGGTGCCGATGACTATGTGGTCAAACCCTTCGACCCTCACGAATTGGGAGCTCGAATTCGAGCCCTGCTGCGCCGGGAAAAAGCTCTCTTACCTCCCGTGCTGGAATGGGGTGCCCTGCGCCTCGACCCCAGTACCTGTGAAGTCACCTACGGAGAGCAACTGCTGCACCTGACGCCGAAGGAGTACAGACTGCTGGAGCTGTTCATGCGCAACAGCAATCGGGTGTTCAGTCGCAGTGCGATTCTCGATCAGCTGTGGTCGTTTGAACCGCCGGCAGAAGAGACAGTCCGAGCGCACATCAAAGGTTTGCGGCAGAAACTGAAAAGTGCCGGTGCTGCCGCTGATTCGATCGAGACGGTTTACGGACTGGGCTATCGCCTCAAGCTGGAAACTCCACCCGCTCGCTGTTCCGTGGGGGCTCCGCAGGGGGCGGAGTGCGCCGCCTGCGCCCTAGAGCCAAACGGTGCCGGCAAACAACACCCCCGAAGTGTCGAACACTCCGAGAAACCGGCCCGCAGCAACCCTGCTTTAGACCGCTGTAAAACGCCGAGTCGCGTCGAGTCTCCCACTGCGGAGGAAGCGGCGAACAATTTCTGCTCTAAGGCAACGCAGCAGAATATAGAAGAAGCCGTCAGCGAATTGTGGAAGCGGTTCAAAGAGCC